>NZ_JBCNFP010000016.1:0-17955 GCF_050481165.1 Paenibacillus cisolokensis | reverse complement strand
GACAGCATAGCGCTTCTGCAGCGGCCTGGATTGCCATAGCGGAATTCTGCAAAAATACAGTAATTTTTTGCGATTTACCCTTGTCTCTGGCTTGAACGGGCCAAAAAAACTGCATAATCGCAGGAATTTTCACGTTTTGATTATTTTACGCCCGAAAATACTGCACTTTTGCAGTTTTGTTCTCGTAGGGCCCGCTGCGCGGTGTTCTCGTAGGGCCCACTGCGCGGTGTTCTCGTAGGGCCCGCTGCGCGGTGTTCTCGTAGGGCCCGCTGCGCGGTGTTCTCGTAGGGCCCGCTGCGCGGTGTTCTCGTAGAGCCCGCGCCGCGGCGTTTTCGCCGGGCCCGCGCAGCTTTGTTCCGGTAGAGCCCACAGCCGGCGCCAAGCGACACGCCGTCCGTCCCTATACATGACCGTTACGAACGCGTCCGATTCAGCAGCTCCCAGCGGTATACATATTCAAACAGAAATTCGAACGCCTCCAGATGGCGCTTCGCTTCGAAGGCGTTCGCTCCCCAGGCGTAAATGCCGTGCTTGCGCAGCAAAATGCCCGGGATGTTGCGGTCAAGCCGTGCGGTAATTTCCGGCACGATGCGCGGGATATCGGCATAATTGGGAACGATCGGGATTTCGATATGCGCTTCTTCTTCCCAGATGTTCAATCCTTTGATCAGCTCGACCCCGTCCACGGGGACCGCCCGCCGCTCCCAGAACCATTCCGACACGACGTTGTTCCAGACGGTATGCACGTGGAAGATGGCGCCGCACCCGGTCAGCCGGTAAATTTCGGTATGGATGAGCGTTTCCGCGGACGGCCGCAAGCCGGTCGCTTCGCACGGCTTTCCGTGCCGATCGACAAACAGGAAATCTTCCGGCGTGTCCTTCGTCTTATCTTTTCCGCTTGCCGTGATGGCAAAATAGAAGGATTCCGGCGTATAATCGCCGACCCTTACCGACAAATTGCCGCTTGTGCCGGCGAACCAGTTGCGGTCTGCGAACAGCCGCTTCACATCCCGCAGTTCGGCCAGCGCACGCTGCTTGTCTTCGAGGCGGATTTCAGCAAAATTCATCGGGTTATCGTCCTTTCCTGACGCAAATGGCGAATAACATCGTGGAACGTCTCAAATTCGATATGGGGAAGGCCGAGCTCCCGGCACTTTTCCGTCAACTGAGCGCGGGAAAATACGAGATCGACCAGCTTCGCGCCGGCAAAATCGGTCACGCTGTCGCCGATCAGCATCCGGTTGTACGCAGAAGGGGGATAGCGGCGAATGACCGTCGGCTTGCACATGCCGCAATCGTTGGAACATTCGCTGTCGCAAGCGTTCGGCCATGTAATCTCGATGCGCTCCCCGGAAAAATCGCTGCCGTTGCAAAAAATGTTCTCTTTCGGGATGCCGAACGGCTCCAGCACCGGATAGACGAAGAAGTCGATGCCGCCGCTCGTGACCAAAAACTCGATGTCGTTTTCACGGCAATAGTCCAGCAGCTCGGCGAAGCCGTCGCGGATTTTCGCCTGGGACACCGCAAATTCCGTTACTTCCCGGCGCTTCGCGGAAGGCAGCATGCGAAACAGCTCGCCGACGCCCTGGCGCACCGATTTCCGCTGATGGATAATATCGTCGACGACAGGCTGCCAGCCGGGCGGGTCAAAATGGCGGATAATCGCGATAATGTTATCGTTGACCGTAATCGTGCCGTCGAAGTCGCAAAAGATAATGTCCCGCTTTCCGCCGCTCATTCTTTAACCCCCCACGCCTCGATGGCGGCCTTCAGCGCTTCGTTGCCGCTTTGCGCCGCCGCTTCCCGCAGCGGAATGCCGGCGCCGCAAGCCGCGATCGCCTGACGGAACGCCCGGCCGCCGGCTTCGGTGCCCATCGGATGGCCGTGGATGCCGCCGCCGGCGTTGACGACGACGTCATGGCCGAAATCGCGCACGATCAGCGGCACGAGTCCGGGATGTATGCCTGCCGACGGCACCGGGAAGCTTGTCCTGAGCGGTACCGACCGGTCGAGCAGCGCATCCTTCACCGCCAAATTTTCCTCCTTCGGCATGACGACCGAGCCGTACGGGGAAGGGAAGAGCGCCAGATCGGCGCCGGCGAGCCGCATCAGCTTGCCGAGCAAAAGCGGCGCCGAGATGCCGTAATGCGGCGACGGGTAGAAGGCGCCTGCCATAGCCGGATGAGCGGCGATCGGCACCGTAATCGACGGATCGCGGCTCAGCTCGTGCAGCGCGTCGAATCCGTAGGCGAGCACGTTGAACAGCAGCGCGTTCGCGCCCGCGGCGATCGCCTTGCGCGCATTGGCGGCGAGCTGCGAGGTCGGACCGGTCAAATTGACGGCATACAGCAGCTTCTGCCCCGTCTCCGCTTCCGCCCGGCGAGCCGCGTCCATGCACGCTTCGACCCGTTTCTCCAGCGGCGTAAGCGGATTTTCGAACAGAATCTCGTCATCCTTGATCAGATCGACCCCGCCTAGCGCCTGACGGTAAAATTGCTCCTTCAAATTGGGCAGGTCGTGGCCGATCACCGATTTGAAAATGCTCATCAAGAGCTGGCGGTCATGGACGCCGAGCAGCTCGCGAACGCCGTCGACACCGAATTTCGGTCCGGGAAAGGCGGAGCGGAAATCGTCCGATACGTCCAGGTCGATCAGCTTGATCTTCCCGTCCATCGACAGCTTGCCGAACACGGTGACGAGCAGGGCGGGGAGATCGCGGCTGAAGTTGATGTCGGGATAGGCGATTTTCAGGTCGGCGTAGCGTTCGCCGGGTGCGGCTCCTTCAGGCTCGTGAACGTCGACCGATACGACGCGGCCGAGATGCTTCTCCATCTCTTTCTTCCGCGCTTCCGGCAGATCGGTCCAGCTTCCGACGGTCAAACCGACGGCGATCGATTGCGCTTTTTTATGGAAATCCGCCTTGTCGTCGTAGCAGCGGTATGTCGCGATGCAATAAGCCTGGTTCACTTGCTTGCACTCCTTTCCATGATAGCGCCGAGTTCGCCGGCCCGTTCGGCCGCCCGGGCGACGGCGCGCCGGATCGCGTCCGGGAATCCGGACTCGTCGAGCACGGCGATCGCCGCTTCCGTCGTGCCGCCGGGAGAGGTCACCTTGCGCCGCAGCTCGGCCGGATCTCCGCCGGTCGTCCGCATCATCTGGGCGGCGCCGAGCACGGTTTGCACCGTCAGCTCCCTGGCCGTTTCCGGTGCAAGGCCGAGCCGACCGGCCGCGTCGATCATCGCTTCCATCAAATAATAGACGTAGGCGGGCCCGCTTCCGGATACGCCGGTCACCGCGTCAAGCAGCGGCTCGTCGACGACCGCTGTCATGCCGACGGCGCCGAATATCGTCTCGGCGACCGCCCGTCCTTCAGCCGGCACGTTCGGCGAATAGCTGACGCCGGTCGCACCGAGGCCGATCGTGCTCGACGTATTCGGCATCGTCCGGACGACGGGTACGTTTTCGCCGACGAGCCGGCCGATCGTCGCGATCGGCAGCCCGGCGATGACGGAGACGAGCAGCTGCCGTTCCGTCACGACGCCGCGCAGGGCGGCGAGCGCCGCTTCGGCGTCTTTCGGCTTCATCGCCAGAAAGACGATATCGGCTTCACGCAGCCAGGCCAGCCGCTCGCCCGTATCGTGGAGCGGGGAGACCCCGTATCGTTCGGCCAGTTCGGCGAGCCGTCCGCCGTTGCTTCGGTTCATGACGCCGATTCGTTCCGGCGCGATGAGCCCGCGTTTGGTCAGCCCTTGAATGATCGCTTCCGCCATGGAGCCGGCGCCGTAGAAGCACAGGCGCATATCGCGCAGCGATACGGCGGTCGATTCGTTAGTCGTCATTAGCCATTTCCTCCTGATCGTTCGGGTGTGACCGAAATTGTTATTCCCGGATTTGCCCGGAGCCGTAAATGCGGTATTTGCTCGATGTCAACGCCGGCAGCCCCATCGGTCCGCGCGCATGCAGCTTCTGCGTGCTGATGCCGATTTCCGCGCCGAATCCGAACTCGAAGCCGTCGGTGAACCGCGTCGATGCGTTATGGTAGACGGCGGCTGCGTCCACTTCCTGCAGGAACCGCTCCGCATGGAGTTTGTTCTCCGTGACGATGCATTCGGAGTGCATCGTACCGAACCGGCGGATATGGTCGAGCGCCTCATCGAGGCCGGATACGATGCGGACGTTCAGAATATAATCGTTGTATTCAGTCGCATAATCTTCGTCCGTAGCCGGCTTCGCTTCGGGAATTAGCCGAAGCGTGGCAGGGCAGCCGCGAAGCTCGACATTCGCCGCAAGCAGCCGCTCTGCAATCCGCGGCAGATGAACGGCCGCGAACGATTCGTGGACGAGCAGCGTCTCCATCGCGTTGCAGACGGAGGGACGCTGGACTTTGGCATTGAAAGCGATATTGGACGCCATATCGGGATCGGCGCTTTCGTCAATGTACGTATGGCAAATGCCGGCGCCCGTTTCGATAACGGGCACGGTCGCATTTTCGACGACAGTGCGGATCAGCGAGGCGCCGCCGCGCGGAATGATGACGTCGATCAGGCCGTTCAGCTTCAGCATTTCGTCGACCGATGCGCGGCTCGCGTCTTCGATGAGCTGCAGCGCGTCGGCCGGCACGTCCGTTTCTGCAAGCGCGGCGCGCAGCGTTTCGACGATGCGCCGGTTCGTATGCAGGGCGGCCGATCCGCCTCGCAGCACGACGGCATTGCCGGTTTTCAGGCACAATCCGGCCGCGTCGACCGTCACGTTCGGGCGCGCCTCGTAGATCATGCCGATGACGCCGAGCGGAACCCGCACGCGCTCGATGCGCAGACCGTTCGGCCGCTCGAAGCTTTCGAGCAGATCTCCTACCGGGTCGGGCAGCTCCGCAATCTGTCTTAATCCTTCGGCAATTCCCGCGATCCGTGTCTCGTTCAGAGCGAGCCGGTCAAGCAGCGAGGGGGTCGTTCCGTTGTCGCGCCCTCTGGCCAGATCCTGCGCATTGGCTTCGAGGATGGCGTCCCGGCCGGCCACCAGCGCTTCCGCCATTCGGTTCAGCGCTTCGTTCTTCTGCCCGGATGTCAGCCGGTTCATCGTCTGCAAAGCGGTGCCGGCAAGCCGGGCTTTATCGATTACTTCACTCATATTCGTCATGCTCCTTTCGTACTTCATACTTCATAGCGCCGTAACGGCGTTTGCCTGCTGCTTGCGCTCAAAGCGTAATCCATTCATCGCGGTGGATGACCTCAATGCGTCCGACATCGATGCGCCGCCGCACCTCGTCCGTATTGAGACCGGCGACGGCTTGGATCTGCCAGGCGTCATAATTGACGACGCCGCGTCCGATCGTCTCCCGCTGCAGGTTGAGCACCTCGACGACATCCCCGTGGTGGAAATCGCCTTCGACGCCGCAGACGCCGGCCGGCAGCAAGCTTTTGCCGCCTTCCGCAAGCGCCCGTTCGGCACCGGCATCGACGACGATGCGGCCCTGGGGCATGGAGTGGAACGCGAGCCACTGCTTTTTCATCGGCAAGTTATGACGATGCGTATCGAAATAAGTCCCTTTGCCCGCGCCTTCGAACGCCAGCTTCAGATCGCCGGGCTCAACCGCCCGTCCGACGAACGCCGAAACGCCTCCGCGCATCGCGATGCGCGCCGCCTCGATTTTGGAGCGCATGCCGCCCGTGCCGACCGATGAACCGGCTCCTCCGGCGATTTCCAGAATGCGGCCGGATATTTGCTCGACCCGGTCGATGCGGCACGCCTCCGGATCTTTGCGCGGATCGGCCGTATACAGCCCGTCCGTATCGGTCAGAATGAACAGTCTGGAGGCTCTGACCAGGTTGGCGACGAGCGCGGACAACGTGTCGTTGTCCCCGAATTTCAGCTCGTGCGTCGCCACCGTGTCGTTTTCGTTAATAATAGGGAGGATGCGGTGGCGAAGCAGCTCTTCGATCGTTTCCGAGGCGTTGCGGATTCGTTCCCGATTCGAGAAATCGGCGCGCGTGAGCAGCAGCTGCGCCACTACGATGCCGTGACGCGCGAACGCTTCCTGGTACGACTGCATCAGAAGCGCCTGGCCGACGGCGGCGGCGGCCTGCTTCTCGCGCGTCTGCTTCGGGCGGACCGGATAGCCGATGCGCCGGAATCCGGCCGCAACGGCGCCGGAGGTGACGAGCAGCAGCTGATGCCCTTCGGCGTGCAGCGTGGCCAGCTCCGAAGCGAAAAAGGCGACCCGGTCGCGGTTCAATCCGCCTTCCTCCGATGTGAGCGAGCTGCTTCCGATTTTTACGACAATGACTTGTGACATAGTCCATCCCTTCTTTGTTTGCCGATGATCCCGGTAACCCGATGCTCCCGATAAAATGAAAAGACTCCCGTCCTTAAAGGACGAAAGTCTGGGCTTCCGCGGTACCACCTTCATTGACGGACGCCGATCGTCGGCTTCCGTCCAGCTTGCGGCCTGATAACAGCAGGCGCCGTCCGGCTCGTCGCCGGCCGCTCGGGGGTGGGGTTCGGTCCGCGGGCGCGGCGGATTCTTCCAGCCTCAAGGAATCCGCTCTCTGATCGCGCCGCATGCAGCCTACTGGCCCCGTCATCGCGTTCGATGTTCATTTATATAACGTTAGCATACCACGTCTGCTATACGGTGTAAAGGTCGCACAAGGCCAAGCCGCCGGTGCGTCGCGTGCGGATAAGGCCCTGTGCAGGTGCGCAAAATGCCGCGCCGATGGAACGCCCCGCTGCGCTTGTCAGCCGAACAGGCCGAGCGCCCCGATGCGGCGGACGGCTTCCCGCAGCCGTTCTTCGTCCGCCAGCAGGCCGAGCCGGACATAGCCTTCGCCGCTCGCGCCGAAGCCGACGCCCGGCGCCACGACGACGTCGGCCCGCTCGAGCAGCAGGTCGGCGAATTCGGCGGAGCCGTACCCGGGCGGCACCGGCAGCCAGCAGAAGAACGAGCCGCCCGGTCGGTCGGCTTTCCAGCCGATTCGGCCGAGCTCGTCGAACAGCGCTTCCCGCCGCCGCTCGTACAGGGCGTTCAGCTCTTTCACGCATTGCTGCGGTCCGGTCAGCGCCGCGGCGGCCGCTTCCTGAATGCCGCCGAACAGGCTGCAGTAATAATGATCCTGGATCAGATTGATCAGAGAGACGATCTGCGCGTTGCCGGCCGCGAAGCCGACCCGCCAGCCGGCCATATTGTACGTCTTGGAAAGCGTATAAAATTCGATGCCGACCTCTTTGGCGCCCGGCGTCTCGAGAAAGCTGACCGGCCGGCGTCCGTCGAATCCGATCGCGCCGTAGGCGAAGTCGCTGGCGACGGCGATGCCGTAGCGGGACGCGAATTCGACCGTATCGGCGTAAAAGGCCGGATCGGCGATCGCCCCTGTCGGGTTGTTCGGATAATTGAGGAACATCAGCTTGGCGCGGTTCGCATCCGCCGCGGGGACGGCCGCATAATCCGGCAGAAAGCCGTTTTCCTTGCGCAGCGGCATAAACCGCATCTCGGCGCCGGCCAGCGCGACGCCCGACCAGTAATCGGGATATCCCGGATCGGGAACGAGGCAGATATCGCCCGGATCGAGCAGGCATTGGCTGATTTCGATCAGTCCGGTTTTGCCTCCGAACAGGATGGCGACCTCGGTATCGGGATCGAGCTCGACATTATAGTCTTCCTTATAGCGGAAAGCAATCGCTTCCTTCAAAAACCGGTAGCCGCTGAAAGGCGGATAACGGTGATAGAGCGGGTTGTCCGCCGCTTCCTTCAGCTTCGCCACGATATGGGCCGGCGTCGGCTGATCCGGATTGCCTTGGCCGAGATTGATAACGTCGCGGCCTTTCGCCGCCTGCGCGTTCGCTTTGCCGACCAGAGCGGCGAAAAACTGCTTGGGCAGCCCTTTGATCCGGCCGGCCGGTTCGAATATCCGTTTCTGTTGAATCATCGTCGGTTTCACGCTCCATGCCTGCTTCTTAACCATATTATGATATACGATAGCATGAAGCGGCCCGTCCGTCGAGGGGAAAGTCTTCTAAACGGATCGGAATTGGGTGAGAGATCAGCTGCGACCGTCCGGTTTGCGCGCGAATCCGGGTTGTCCGGCGAGCCCCGTCTTTTGCAGAAACGGCGTGATGTCCGCTTTGAACAGCAGCACATAAGGACGCCGCTGCTCGTCGAACACGAGAAGCGTGTGTTCGGCGTCCCGGCAATAGAACAAAAATACGTCGTGAGTCGTCAGCGACGTCCCTTTCACGTGAACGGCGGCGGGCTTGTCGAGCGGCACGCGGAAGACGAACGGGCATTCCTTGTCTGCCTTGATCCGGGGCGAGAGCGCGTAGGCCGAGCGCAGCCAGCCGTGGGCCATCTCTTGAATTTGGGCATCGTTATCGAAGGAACGGACGACGCGGCCCGCCGCGGTGTCGAACATCTGGATCGGCTTCAGCGGCTCGGTGGAAGCGAAAGCTACCGGAACGGCTGCGGACAGCGTCAGCATGGCGGCGGCAAGCAGAACCGGCGTCATTCGAACAATTCTGGCTATCATGATCGTTGTCTCCCGTCTGTAGTTGGAATGGCCTTACATATCCTATAACGTTCCCATCTTGACACGGAACCATGAAAGGGTATCATTAGGAAAAAACAAGACGGCTTTGGGCCGTTATAACGGGAGTGCTTGATGGAACATGGCAAACGACAAAGAACGGCGGTTGAAAATCGCGCTGCTGCAAATGGATGTCCGGGCCGGCGAACCCGAAGCGAATTTCGCAAAGCTTACCGCGATGCTGGAGGAGGCGGCCGCGCTGCCGGACAAGCCGGACATCGTCGTCGCGCCGGAAATGTGGAACACCGGATATGCGCTCGAGCGGATCGGCGAGCTGGCCGACCCGGAAGGGTCCCGGACGAAATCGATTTTATCCGCGTTCGCCCGGAAGCACGGCATTCATCTGATCGGCGGCTCGATTGCGGAGAAGCGGGAGAGAGGGGTGTACAACACCGCCTATTCGTTCGATCGTCAGGGGCGGCTAAACGCGGCTTATTCGAAAATTCATCTGTTCCGGCTGATGGATGAGGAGAAGCATCTGCTGGCCGGCGACGCCCCCGGGCGGCTCACGGTCGATGGGGAAGCGGCCGGCATGATGATCTGTTACGACATCCGCTTCCCGGAGCTGGCGCGCAAGCTGGCGCTTGACGGGGCGAAGGTGCTGTTCGTGCCGGCCGAATGGCCGCATCCGCGGCTGCACCATTGGCGCACGCTGCTGATGGCGCGGGCGATCGAGAACCAGATGTTCGTCATCGCCTGCAACCGCTGCGGCACGAGCGGCGACACGTCCTTCTTCGGCCATTCGATGGTGATCGACCCGTGGGGTGAAATCGTGGCGGAAGCGGGCGAGGAAGAGACGGTGCTGACGGCGGACATCGATCTGGCCCTTGTCGACGAAGTGCGCGCCCGCATTCCGGTATTCGAAGACCGGCGGCCGTCGCTGTACGCCGATTGACGCGGATCAGAGGGAGTAGTAGCGCGCGACCGTCGTCTTCATCGTCTCGATGAACGCTTCCGCCGCTTTGGACAAATAGCGGCCTTTGCGGCTGGCGATGACGAGCGTGCGCGACGCTTCCGGCTCGGTCAGGCGAAGATAGGCCGGGGCGAATTCGCTTTCTTGCGGACGGGTCAGCATTTTCGGCACGAAGGCGATGCCCATGCCGCCGGCGACGAGCGACTGGACCGTTTCGATATTGCTGCTCTCAAATACGACGCGCGGCGAAAAACCGGCCTGTTCGCACAAATTGTACGTAATTTGGCGGAAGCCCTGTCCTTTTTTCAACACGATAAACGGCTCTTCGGCCAGCTCCCGCATCGGAACGGGCGATGTGCGGCCGGCAAGCGGATGGCCCGGCGGCACGGCGAGACATATTTCCTCTTCGATGAGCGGCTCCCAGGCGAGGGACGGCTCCTGAAGCGGCAGCGTCAGCAGGCTCAGGTCGGTTTCGCCGCTTGCGGTCAGCTGCTCCAGCCGCGAGGACGTATCTTCGATGAGCGTAATTTCGATTTGCGGGTACTGGCCGCCGAACACCGGCAGGACGAGCGGCAATATTTGCGACCCGGTAATCGGGAGACTGCCGACGACGAGCCGTCCGCGCCGCATGAGCGCCATGTCGTCCATTTCCTGCTTCAGCTGCTCGACGGTGTCGAGTATCGTCTGGGCCCGCCGGACGAACGCTTCCCCGGCATGCGTCAGCTCGACCGAGTTCGTCGTCCGCCGGAACAGCAGGACGCCAAGCTCCTTCTCCAGCTTGGTCAGCTGCTGGCTGAGCGACGGCTGCGCGATATGCAGCTTTTCCGCCGCCCGGGAAAAATTTTTGTCCTTGGCGATTTGGATGACGTACTGCAGCTGGCGAAGTTCCATAGAAAATCGCTCCTTCGATGCTTATCGGATATTTATTGGAATTTGGAATTTTGAAGTTGATCGGATGTTTATCGCTTTTCGGATGGTTATCGCTTTATAGTTTCGATCTATAGCTTTTATAGATATTATATCTTGGAACAATTAAGAAAGAAATGATATGCTCGATCTAGCAGAAAGAAGCGCGATTGCATGTTTATAGACATTAACGGGGTGATGGCAATGGCAAAGAAGACGATGTTTGAAAAAATCTGGGAAAATCACGAAATTCATCGGGAAGAAGGAAAACCGAGCATTCTCTATATCGACCTGCATCTCGTGCACGAGGTGACGTCGCCGCAGGCGTTCGAAGGACTCCGCCTGAACGGGCGCAAAGTTCGCCGTCCGGATTTGACGTTCGCGACGATGGACCATAACGTGCCGACGAAAGACCGCTTCAACATTACCGATCCGATTTCCAAGCAGCAGATCGAAACGCTGAAGAAAAACTGCGAAGATTTCGGCGTGAAGCTGTTTGACCTGAACAGTATCGATCAGGGCGTCGTGCACGTCATGGGGCCGGAGCTGGGGCTGACGCATCCGGGCAAGACGATCGTGTGCGGCGACAGCCATACGTCGACGCACGGCGCGTTCGGCGCGCTCGCATTCGGCATCGGGACGAGCGAAGTGGAGCATGTGCTGGCGACCCAATGCTTGCAGCAGGCCAAACCGAAGACGATGGAGGTCCGCTTCGTCGGCACCCGCAAGCCCGGCGTAACGGCGAAAGACATGATTCTCGGCGTCATCGCCAAATACGGCACCGATTTCGCCACCGGCTACGTGCTGGAGTATACCGGCGAAGCGATTCGCGCGCTGTCGATGGAGGAGCGGATGACGATCTGCAACATGTCGATCGAGGCGGGCGCGCGCGCCGGACTGATCGCCCCCGATGAGACGACGTTCGAATATTTGCGGGGACGCGAATACGCGCCGAAAGGCGAGGAGTTCGACAAGGCGGTCGAAAAATGGAAGGCGCTCGCGACCGACGAAGGCGCCGTGTACGACAAAGTCGTCGAGTTCGACGTCGATTCGCTCATTCCTCAGGTAACGTGGGGCACGAGCCCGGGCATGGGCACCGACATTACCGGCGTCGTGCCGGACCCGCAAAGCTTCCCGACGGAGAACGAGCGCAAAGCGGCCGAGAAGGCGCTGGAATATATGGGGCTGACGCCGGGAACGCCGATGACCGAAATTCCGGTCGACTACGTGTTCATCGGATCGTGCACGAACGGCCGGATCGAGGATTTGCGCGCCGCCGCCGCCGTCGCCAAAGGCTATAAGGTGAACGACCGCGTCACCGCGATCGTCGTGCCGGGATCGGGCCGGGTCAAGCTGCAGGCGGAGAAGGAAGGGCTCGACCGCATCTTCAAGGAAGCGGGCTTCGAATGGCGCGATGCGGGCTGCTCGATGTGTCTGGCGATGAACCCGGACGTGCTGCAGCCGGGACAGCGCTGCGCCTCGACGTCCAACCGGAACTTCGAAGGCCGCCAAGGCCGCGGCGGGCGCACGCATCTCGTTTCGCCGGCGATGGCCGCAGCCGCTGCGATCAAGGGCCACTTTACCGACGTTCGCGACTGGAAATTCAAAACCGAAGTGTTGAACTAACGATTTGCGCATAGAGAGGGGAAGTTACGACCATGGAACCATTCAAAACGCTGACCGGCATCGTGGCGCCGGTCGACCGCGTCAACGTCGATACCGACGCGATCATTCCGAAGCAGTTTCTGAAGCGCATCGAACGCAGCGGCTTCGGCCAGTTTCTCTTTTACGAATGGCGCTTCGACGAAGCGGGCAACGAAAACCCGGATTTCGAACTGAACAAGCCGCGTTACAAGGGCGCTTCGATTTTGATTTCCAGAGCCAATTTCGGCTGCGGCTCCTCCCGCGAGCATGCGCCCTGGGCGATTCTTGATTACGGCTTCAAATGCGTCATCGCGCCTTCTTTCGCGGATATTTTCTACAACAACTGCTTCAAAAACGGCATACTGCCGATCCGCTTGAGCGAAGAGCAGGTCGACGAGCTGTTCCGGCGGACGGCAGCCCACGAGGGTTACAAGCTGACCGTCGATCTGGAGAACAAGAAGCTGTCCGACGAATACGGGCTTGATCTTTCGTTCGATCTCGACGAACACCGCCGCCAATTTTTGCTGCTCGGCCTGGACGATATCGCCCTGACGCTGCAGCATGAGGACAAAATTGCGGCATACGAGGCCAAACACGGGTAAGCTGCGGCGCGCAGCCGGAAGCTGGCGGAAGCTGACGAAAATTCGGCGATGCCTGATGTTGGCGGAAACCGGCGGAATTCGGCCAGCTCCGATGCTTGCGATTGCGGAAAACCGGGGCCGTCCATTCGGGGCGGCCGCCGGTTTTTTTCGCTTTTCGCCAAAAATTATTCGACATTCTCGCAACTTTTCTCGCATTTTTGCGTCTAATCTATCGTTCGTAATCGTTGAATCGTCGAATCGTCGAATCGTCGCGGCTCGTTTGCGGGCAATACCAGTCATCAGAGGTGAAAGATGAAGAAGTTCGTTCCTTTTCTGTTTTTTCTGTCGTTCCTGTCCGTATTGTTTATCGGCGTCGGACAAGCCGCGGCTGACGCACCGAAGCTGTACCTGAACGGGAAGCCGCTGGAATCCGACGTCGAACCGGCGGTCGTCAACCAGACGACGCTCGTGCCGATCCGCGTCATTGCGGAAGGGCTCGGGTTCGATGTCATCTGGCAGAAGGAAAGTAAAAAGGTCATCGTACATAACGGAGAAACCCGAATCGAATTTACGCTCGACGACCGTACGGCGCTTGTCAACGGCGAAGCCAAAACGCTTCTTGCCCCCGCAACGGCGATCAAAAACCGGACGATGATTCCGCTCCGCTTCGTCGGGGAGAATATGGGGCTTGACGTGTACTGGGATCAGAAAACGAAAACGGTCCAGCTTTTCCAGCAGGTGAAGCCGGCCGATCCGCCGCCGGCCGAACCGCCAAAGACGGAGACGCCGGAGATCCCGGCAAAAGGCAAGCTCAAGTCGATCGAGTATAACGGCCTCGGCAGCGTCATTTTGCGCTATGAAGGCGATGTGAAGGCGAACAAGCCGTTCGTGCTGAACGCTCCGGACCGAATCGTCCTCGATTTGCCCGACACGGCGTTCGCGTCCGATTTCCTCCCAGAGCCGCCGGTCAAGGGGACCGGCGGAAGCTTGACGGTCGACGGACATCCGACGCTGACGAAAGTCCGCTATTCACTCTACTCGGACAAGCCTTCGACGATCCGCGTCGTGCTTGACCTGACGGCTCCGACGAACTATACCTTTACCGAAGGACAAGGGGAGCTGCGCATCGACGTGCTGGACGCGGCCGGTCCCGCCCCGTCGCAGCCGCCGGCAACGGAGCCTCCCGCGACCGATCCGTCCAAGCCGCCGGCGAAGAAGTACAAAGTCGTCATCGACGCGGGACATGGCGGCCACGATCCGGGCGCCAAGAGCGTGCTCGGCTACAACGAGAAGGAATTGAACCTGAAGATCGCGCTCAAACTGTATGAGCTGCTGAAGAAGGAGCCGGCGATAGAGCCGTATCTGACCCGCAAGGACGATACGTTCGTCGCGCTGGACGATCGGGCCAAATTCGCCAACGATCTCAAAGCGGACATCTTTATTTCGATCCACGGCAACAGCTTCACGCCTTCGGCGACCGGTACCGAAACGTACTACAACCGGTCGGACAGCAAGCAATTGGCGGAAATTCTTCACCAGCATGTGCTGAAAGCAACCGGCTTTAAGGATCGCGGCGTCAAGACGGCCGGTTATGTCGTCATCAAGAAGACGACGATGCCGGCGGTGCTGGTGGAAACCGGCTTCCTGTCCAACAAGGACGACGCGGCAGCGCTGCAGAAAGAAGAGACGCAAAACCGGATCGCACAAGAGCTCGTGGCAGGCATCAAAAAATATTTGAAGCTCTGATGCCGCGCACATCATGTTGAATGAGGGGGCTGATCATCAATGCGGAGAATCGGACCGGCTTGGTTCGCGTTGCTCGCTGTCGCGTTGTTCATCCTGTCTGCGGGCTGCGGCGCGCGTACGAACGAAACCGGAGGATCCGGGGGAAACGGGACGCCGGAAGGCGGCGGTTCCGGGCAAACGGTTTCGGAGGCGAAGATCACGCTGTTTTTTACCGACGATGAAATGTCGGATATCGTGGAACAGCAGACCGTTATTCGTTACACGGACGACGAAGACAAACTGAAGCAAGCGCTGGAAGCGCTGCGCACCGGGGCGAAGGAAGGGGCCGTATCGCTGTGGGAAAAGGCGGAGTTCAAGTCCGTCAAGGCCGAAGGCGGAGCCGTTACGCTGGACATCCATCTGCCCGACGAGGCGCGGTTCGGCGCTCCGGGCGAAGCGCTTGCGCTCGAGTCGCTGAAGCGGACGCTGTTCCAGTTCGAAGAGGTGGAGAGTATCGAGGTGCTCGTGGACGGCGAAGCGGTAGACAGTTTGATGGGCCATGAAGAACTGCCGCATCCGATCGTCAGAGACGAATCGGCATAACGTTTGGCAATATTTTGTGACAACTGCCTTTCGGGGCAGTTTTTTTCTGTTTTCCGGCGGTTTTTCGGTTGCGCAGGGCGACAAATTTCGCTACACTTTGAAACGACAGTCTTTCACGGGAGCGAAACGGCATGAGAGCGAAGGAGAGAATGCGCCATATTTTGGACACGATCGCGGACATGTTTCCGGATGCCCGCTGCGAGCTGAACCACCGCAATCCGTTCGAGCTGACGATCGCGGTGCTGCTGTCGGCTCAATGCACCGACGAAACGGTCAATAAAGTTACGGCGCATTTGTTCGAGAAATACAAGAAGCCCGAGGACTATTTGGCCGTTCCGGTCGAGGAGCTGGAACAGGACATCCGGCGAATCGGCCTGTTTCGGAGCAAGGCTGCGAACATTCAGAAGCTGTGCCGGATTCTGATCGACAAATACGGCGGCGAAGTGCCGCGCGAGCATGCGCAGCTGACGGAGCTGCCCGGAGTCGGGCGCAAGACGGCGAACGTCGTCGTGTCGAACGCGTTCGACGTTCCGGCTATCGCTGTCGATACGCATGTGGAGCGCGTATCGAAGCGGCTTGGCATCGCCAAGCCGGACGACTCGGTGCTCGAGGTGGAGAAGCGGCTCATGAAGCTCGTGCCGCGCGAGGAGTGGACGCTCACGCATCACCGGCTTATTTTTTTCGGAAGATACCATTGCAAGGCGCAAAATCCGCAATGTCCGGTATGTCCTTTGCTGGATATATGCAAGGAAGGTCAGCGGCGCATGAAATCGGCCGTCGACCGGAAGAATAAGGGAAAGACAGTGAATTTGACCAGTAAAGGATGATGAAACTTGAAGTGCATCAGCGTGTTTACGAACGATTTCGCTCTGTTTTCGGACATTTACCCGCAAATCGTCAATTCGCCGCCGGCCGATAATGAGGATGTCGTCGTGGAAGGGATTACGGTGAGCGGGTCCGGAGATGTGCCGGCTTCCTACATCGAGCGGATGCGGACAAAGCCGGAAGTGGTCGTCATGAAAGAGAAAGATCGGAACATCGTCATTTTGCAGCACGGCAACGTTTTTGAGATTTGTCTGCCGATGGAGGAGCCGCCGGCCGTGTAACGAACGGCCGGCGCCGCGAACGTCGACGCTTCGTCGATTTTCGCGGCCGCCTGCGGACTTATATTTGCCGAAATCCGTCTCTGCGGCAAATCGTGCAGGAAGAAACGGGAAGCAAGTGGGGGAGCTGGAGCTTTGGAGACGATGATAACGAAAGGGGAACCATTGCCGGCCGCGGCGGAAGCCGTCGCCGGTTATTTGGCGCAGGCCGGGGATGCGCGCCGCGCGGAGCAGATATCGGAGCTGGCCGACAAGCTGGCGGAGGGGCGGCTTGCCGTCGCGTTCTGCGGCCATTTTTCGGCGGGCAAGTCGACGCTCGTCAACCGGCTGTGCGGCGCGCCGCTGCTGCCGTCCGGGCCGGTGCCGACAAGCGCGAACGTCGTGACGATCCGCGGGGGAGGAGAGCCGCGCGCATCGATCGTGCGGCTGGTGAACGGCCGTCCGGAGACGATCGAAGCGCCGCCGGAGCAGTTGGAGAAGTACTGCGTCGACGGCGAGCAGTTTGTAGCGGTCGATATCGTTTATCCGTCGCCTTTGCTCGGCGATCATACGGTGCTGCTCGATACGCCGGGCATCGACTCGACGGACGACGCCCATCGGCTGGCGACCGAATCGGCGCTGCATCTGGCCGACGTCGTGTTTTACGTGATGGATTACAACCATGTGCAGTCGGAGATCAATTTTGCCTTCGCCAGACAGCTCAAGGACTGGGGCAAACCGCTCTATCTGATTGTCAATCAAATCGACAAGCACCGCGAACGGGAGCTGCCGTTCGCGGCGTACCGCGCCGCCGTCGAGGAGGCGTTCGCCAACTGGCATCTGGAGCCGGACGGAATCGTCTACTTGTCGCTCCGCGATCCGGAGCATCCGCACAGCGAATGGTCGAAGCTGACGGCGCTGCTGGCCCGGCTGCGGGAGATGCGGGCGGAGCTGGCCGCTTACAGCGTCGGCGCGTCGCTTCGCCATATCGCCGAGACGCATTTGAAGGAGCGCGAGAACGGGGAAGCGCCTGAGCGCGACCGTTTGCTGGCGGAAGCGGGCGGCGAGGAGGCGGCCGCCCGGCTGCGCAGCGAAGCGGAAGAGCTGGAGCGCAAGCTGGAAGAGCTGAAGCAGCGGCCCGAGCGGCTGCGCCAGAAGGTGCGGGCGGACGTGCAGGCCGTGCTGGACAACGCCAATGTGACGCCGGCAGCGACGCGGGATTTGGCGCACGCCTTCCTCGAGAGCCGCAAACCCGGTTTTCGCGCGGGGCTGCTGTTCGCGGGAGCGAAGACGGCGGCGGAGAAGGAACGGCGGCTTGAGGCGTTTCGCGCCGATCTGGCAAGCCAGGTGGAAGCGGCTGTCGTATGGCATGTCAAGGACGCGCTGCGCAAGGCGGCGGAAAGCTTCGGTCCGGCGGAAGCGGGCGATGGGGAGCTGGACGGTATGCTGGCCCGGCTCGACTGGACGCCGGACGACGAGTTTTTGCTGAAGCGGGTGAAGGAAGGCGCCGTATTCGGCAACGAGTATACGATGACTTACTGCCGGGATGTAGCGGCCGACACGAAATCGTGGTTCCGGCAGCGCGCGTTCGAGCTTGCCGACGAGCTGGCGGAGCGCGCGGCGCAAGGCGCGGCAGCGGAGGCCGCCGCCGCGGAAGCCGCGCTCGCGGAGCTGCGCGGGCGCTCGGCGGCGCTGGAGGCGCTGTCCGGCCTGGAGCGGGCCGCAGCCGAGCGCAGGCAGCGGCTGCTGGCGCTGCTGCCGGAGCCGGCGGCCAGACCGGCGCTGCCGTCTCCGGACGCGCTGTCGCCGGCCGGCGCAGCGCAGGGGACGGCGACAGCCGCGGACACGCCGCCGCGCGCTGCCGCGCCGATCCCGGCCGCGTCGCCGATCCCGGCCGCGCAGCCGCAGCCCGCGCCGCGCGAAGC
>NZ_JBCNFP010000015.1:0-107082 GCF_050481165.1 Paenibacillus cisolokensis | reverse complement strand
TGTTTGATGCAACGCTAGTGGTATTATCGCAGAAATTTGAGCGTTCCGGCTTTTAATACCGGAAAAAAACTGCACTTTTGCAATATTGGTTTTGAGCCGGGTAAACTTATCGAATATCCCCTCGCACACCTCGCTGACAAATGAGCCCTGGGGTTCGCAACATTCAGGAACGAATTCAATTATATTACTGGTCTTCTTATGGTCTGCAGATAGAAAATGAATCTGAACATGTGAGACAGCCACCGACGGCGATGCCGTCAGCTTTCCAGATGCCTGGTGCAATTGTGCAAGTGCGAATGCCATTTGCCGTCCTGATATTCGAGAATCGAATAAGACATGTTCCCGATATGGCGAATCTCAAGATCCCCGTTCATGACGGCCATCATTTGAGCCAGAAAACTCCCGTGCGTGACGACGAGCAGCTTGCCGTCGGGCATGCGGCGCCTCCAGTCCGCCAGAAAGGCGGAAGCCCGCTCGCGCACCTCGCCGTCGCTTTCCTGGCCCAAATCGGCCGAGCGCCAGTCAGCCCCCCAGCGGGCAAGCCGCTCGGCTTCCGTCGTCCCTTCGGCGTCTCCGAAGCGCCGCTCGTTCAGCCTGGGATCGCTCGCCGGCGCAGGAAGGCGAAGCCTCTGCGCGATAATGCGCGCCGTTTCCGCGGCGCGCTGCAGCGTGCTCGCCACGACCGCCTCCCACTTCCATTCGTCCTGCGCGAGCCGTTCGGCCAGCGCGCGCGCTTGCGCGACTCCTGCCGCATTCAACGGAATATCCGTTTGTCCCTGTATTTTGCCCAGGGCATTCCAGTCCGTTTGACCGTGCCTGACCAAACCGATGAACACTTCGATGACGTTCCCCTTTCCATAACCGCCGCGCAATATTCTGGCCTGGAGTCAGCGCCGGGTGCGCGAAAGCCAGCCGAGCAAAAGCAGCGAAATGACGATTCCAAGCACGAGCAGCGCAATCCAGTACGTATATTCCGGCACTTCCGGCTCCACCTTGAGCACGATCGGGTCGCTCACGCTGGCTACCGGAATTTCGGAGTAGAACTTGGCGCTGATTACGCCGATTCCGTCCGCTGACGCATTCGCGGTTTCAAGCAGACCGGTCACTTGCTGAACCTGTCCGTTATCCGCGGTGTGCAAATCCGCGAACGCCAGGAAGAGCAGGCCGCATGCGAACAGCGCCGTCACACAGGCGACGATCGCCGCAGTGCGGCGCCGCACCTTGCGGGTGAATGTATAGCTTTTCTGCTGAACGGGCCTAAGCCATGCCTGCTCGCTGTAGATGCGCGCCATCACTGCGTTCCCGACATGCTCTCCCGGTCCGTCCGGTACATCGTCTTCCCCGAGACTGCGAATGGTCAACATACTTTCTTCCCACAGCCGAAATTGTTCGGCGCAATCCGGACAACCGGCAATATGGGCATCGGCCATGAGACGTTCGGGGGCGTCATTTGGCAAATCCCAATAAAAGGCTAGCGTCTTCTGGACATCCTGGCACTTCATCGCGTCTTCATCCCTTCATGTTCATCCAGCGGCGCATTGACGACATACGGCTCAAGCTGCGATCTGACGCTTACACGGGCCCGAAACAGAAGCGATTTGACGGAGCTGACCGTCTGCCCCAAAATGGCGGCGATTTCCTGATAATCCATCTGCTCGTATTCGCGCAGAATAAGAGCCGTTCGCTGCTTCTCCGGCAAATTATTAATAGCGGCCCTCACCATGGAAGCCCTCTCGCTTCGGAGCAGCGACTGCTCCGGAACGTACTCGGGCGGCGCCGCAGGCGAAAGGCCGGCTTCATCGAGAGATAATGTTCCGTTTTTCTGCTTGCGCAGTTCGCTGAGCACAGTATTTCGGGCAATGGTGTACAGCCACGTCGAGAAAGACGCATCCAATTCGCGAAACGATCGAAGGCTCCGGTACGCCTTGTAGAACGTCTCCGCGCAAAGGTCTTCCGCCATCATTTCAAGATGGGAACTTTTAAGCATCCGATAGATAAAGACGAATATTTTGCGCTGGTACCGTTTCATCAGTTCCGCAAACAGCTGCACGTTGCCGTCCTTTATTTCCCGTACGATCTGGGAATCCAACATAAACAGGCGAACCTCCTCACCTGCGCGGTCTTCCCAATCCGGTTATACCATCCTTTTACCGGCCGGGAAGCGAAAAGTTGCGGTGATCATCAAAAAACAAAGAAAGATTAATGAACGTTCGGACTGGAAACGCGAACGGCCAGCCATTATTTTACATAACGGGGCGTCTCATGGTATTGTATCATACAGTGCGGCCTAAAGGTTAAAATGAGATGATTCTTAGAATAGAAAAAAAAACCACCCCGAAGGGTGGCCGCACAACGTGCGATAATTTGGATAGGAGTGGAGAGAAACCATACCGTACCTCTATTATATGTATCCGTTTTCATCTTGTCAATAAGCGTTTTCATTTTTTCTGCCTGAAGCCGGCAAACCTGCTTCCCCTGCATGCCCTGCCGGCATGCGGGGGGAAACAGGTACCGGTTCCGGGGCTGCCGCCGTCAATAACGGGCCGTGTAGCCAAGCTCCTTCAGCGACGCGATCGCGTGATCGAGATCCTCCTGCGTCCGGAACGACAGCCGGAGCACGCCGGGAACCTCTTCCCTGCTTTCGATAATTTGCAAATTGCTCAGATTGATATGCCGGTTGCCCAGTTCCGTGGCAATGCGGCCGATAATGCCCGGATGATCCGGGACGTCGATATAACACTCGTAGATGGAATGGATCATGCCTTTGCGCCGTTCCGGCAACCGGCTGCGAAACTCGCCCGACATGCGGAACGCTTCTTCGATGCCCGCCGTGTCCGCCTGTTCCAGCATACGGATGAACCGGCCGGTCTCTTCGTTCCAGTCCCGCATCAGCCGCAGCAGCACTTCCCGGTTATGGATCAGAATGTCCCGCCACAGCGCCGGATCGCTCGAGGCAATGCGCGTAATGTCCCGGAAGCCTCCCGCCGCCAGCAGTTCGTACAAGCCGTTCTGCTCGTTGTAGCGCCGGATCTGGTTGACGAGCGCAACCGCGATAATATGCGGCAGATGGCTGATCGCCCCGACGATCTCGTCATGCTTCTCCGCATCGACGGTGACGATATGGGCCCGGGTATGCTTGAGCAGGTCCGTCAGCCGGGTCAGCGCTTCGGGCGGCGTCGACGGCTCCGGCGTCAATACGTAGAAGGCGTTCTCGAACAAAATCGAGGTCGCCGCCTCCACTCCCGTCCGTTCGGAACCGGCCATCGGATGGCCGCCGATAAAGACGGCATTGCGGTTCCCGAGCTTTCTCGCGCAGGCCGCGATCGACGCCTTCGTGCTGCCGACGTCGCTAATGATGCATCCGGGCTTCAAGTCGAATCCGGCGATCTGTTCGAGGTATGATTCAAGCTCCCCTACCGGCACGCATAAAAAGATAAAGTCCGCTTGCTCGGCCGCTTCCCGCATCGACGTCGTCGCCTCGTCCACAACGCCGCGGCTGACATATTTTTCGACAGAGGAACGGCGAACGGAATGGCCGACAACTTTCATGCCGGGCTTGCCCTTGAAGCATAAAGCGAGCGAACCGCCGATCAGTCCTACGCCGAAAATGGTAACGGTCGTCATCGGTTATCCGAGCACTGCAGCAGCCTGCAGCACTTCCTCCAGCGCTTTGATAAATTTCTCGTTCTGTTCCCTGCTGCCCACCGTAATCCGGATATGATGCGGATAGTGCGTCCACCGGGCGCGCGCGATGATGCCTTTGCGCAGCAACGCTTCGAACACTTGCTGCGACGGGAGCTTCACGTCGACCATCACGAAATTGCCGTACGGCGGGAAATAAGACAAACCCATCCGGTCGAATTCGCCGCACAGATAAGCGAGGCCTTCGGCATTGCGTTCCCGGCAGCTCCGTACGAACGCCTGGTCGGCGATCGCCGCCGCGGCCGCCGCCTGCCCCATCCGTGTCGTATTGAACGGCTCGCGGACCTGATTCACCGAACGGATCACATCGGGATGACCGATCGCGTAACCGACGCGCAGCGCTGCCAATCCGTATATTTTGGAAAAGGTGCGAAGCAGCACAAGGTTCCGGTACTCCTTCAGCATGGCCAGGCTGTCCGGATATTCCGGGGCGTTTATATACTCGCAGTAAGCTTCGTCCAGCACGACCAGGACGCTTGCCGGAACGCGCTTCATGAAGCTGTCCAGCTCCTCGCCTGTCACGATCGTGCCGGTCGGATTGTTCGGATTGCAGATCCAGATAATTTTGGTGCGCGGCGTCACCTTCGCCAGCATCGCTTCCAGATCGTGCTTTCCATCCTTGAGCGGCACCTCGATCACGCGGGCGTTCTCGATCTCGGAATTGTGCTTGTATTGCGGGAACGTTTCGTCCGCCATGATCGTCTCGTCCCCCGGAACGAGATACGCACGGGCGATCATCAGAATGACTTCGTCCGAACCTGCGCCGAAAATAAGCTGATCGCGCTCCACCCCGAGATGGCCGGCAACCGCGGCGGCCAGCTTCTGGCTCGCGCCGTCCGGATAAATGCTCGCATTGGCGATTTCCTCCATCATCGCCGCTTTCGCTTGCTCGGAACAGCCAAACGGATTTTCATTGGAAGCCAGCTTGATGACCTCCGTAAGCCCCAATTCCCGCTTGACGTCGTCTACCGGTTTGCCGGGCTGGTAAACGGGCAAGTGGACGATATTCTGTTTCGGTTGCATCGATGCTTCACCCCATAAGTTGACTAAAATCATCTTACATGAAGTCCATTGTCTCATATCTTTCCTTCATTTTAAAGTGCTTTCGCGCAAAAGAAAGCGGCCTCTTCCGAATAAGCCGGAAGAGGCCCGCTGCCGATGCGCCGGTCAGCCGCAAGCGATTAACCTTTCAACTCCCTGATAAATTCGCCGATGCGGGCGAGTCCCAGCTCGCGTTCCGCTTCGCTCGTAAGCTGCGGAATCGCCTCCTCGATCTGCCGAACGAGAGCGCTGCCGACGACAACGCCGTCGCACCATGCGCTGAAGCGCTCCACCTGCTCCCGGGTCGAGATGCCGAAGCCGATGGCGATCGGAACATTGGCGGCTTGCTTGACGCTTGCCAGAAATTGATCGATATCGCGATGAAAGTCCGAACGGACGCCGGTTACGCCAAGCGACGAGACGCAGTAGACGAAGCCGCGGGCATTCCCCGCGATGCGGGCGATCCGTTCGTTGGAAGTCGGCGCGACGAGCGGGATCAGATGGACGCCGGCCGCTTCCGCCCGGCTTCTGACTTCCCCGTCCTCTTCGATCGGCAAATCCGGGATGATCAGCCCGCTGATGTCCTTCGCCTTCACTTCTTCGAAAAACCGGTCGAGTCCGAACTGCAATACCGGATTGTAATAGGAGAATAAAATAAAGGGCAGTTCCACTCCGGCGCTGCGGGCGTCCGCCGCAGCCTGCATGCAGTGGGCGAGCGTGATGCGATGCTTGAGCGCCCGTTCCGAAGCGCGCTGGATGACCGGACCGTCGGCCAGCGGATCGGAATACGGAACGCCGAGCTCCACGATGTCGGCCCCCGCTTTCTCCAGCGTTTTAATAATTTCGATCGTGGTGCGAAGGTCCGGATCGCCGACGGTCAGAAACGGGATGAGCGCCGTTCCGCCTTTTTCTTTCAAGCGCGCGAATGCGGCGTCAATGCGATTCATGGCCGTTCCCTCCCAAATACCCCATAATGGATTCCACATCTTTATCGCCGCGTCCGGACAAGTTGACGACGATAATGCGGTCGGCGCCGAGCGTCGGGGCCAGCTTCATCGTATGCGCTATGGCATGGGCCGATTCGAGCGCCGGTATGATGCCTTCCGTACGCGACAGCAGCTGCAGCGCCTCGAGCGCTTCCGCATCGGTTGCCGGCACGTACTCGGCCCGGCCCGAATCTTTCAGGTACGCGTGCTCCGGTCCGATGCCCGGATAGTCGAGCCCGGCGGAAATCGAATGGGCCGGCAGCACCTGGCCGAATTCATCCTGCAGGACGTAGCTGAGCGAG
The DNA here is from genome assembly GCF_050481165.1 of Paenibacillus cisolokensis. NCBI lineage: Bacteria > Bacillati > Bacillota > Bacilli > Caryophanales > Paenibacillaceae > Paenibacillus > Paenibacillus cisolokensis. The sequence goes on along the minus strand of NZ_JBCNFP010000015.1, from coordinate 101,051 downwards.
CCCTGAAAGACGCCGGGGCGGCCTTTGGTCATCGTCGCCGCATGCTCCTGCGTATCGACGCCTTTGCCGGCCGCTTCGACGCCGATCAGCCGCACGCTCTCGTCGCCGATGAACGGATAAAAAATGCCGATCGCATTGCTTCCGCCGCCGACAGCCGCCACGACGAAGTCGGGCAGCCGTCCTGCTTCGGCGAGTATCTGCTCGCGCGCTTCATCGCCGATAATGCGCTGAAAATCGCGCACGATCATCGGATACGGATGCGGACCGGTCGCCGAGCCGAGAATATAGTACGTATCGTCGACATGGCTGACCCAGTAGCGCAGCGTTTCGTTGCAGGCGTCCTTCAGCGTCCGCGTTCCCGACAATACCGGGACGACCTCGGCTCCGAGCAGCCGCATCCGGAACACGTTGAGCTGCTGGCGTTTCATATCCTCTTCGCCCATAAACACTTTGCACTCCAGACCGAGCAGGGCGGCCACGGTGGCGGAGGCTACCCCGTGCTGCCCGGCCCCGGTTTCGGCAATGACTTTCGTCTTGCCCATACGCTTGGCCAGAACGGCCTGCCCGATCGTGTTGTTGATTTTATGCGCGCCGGTATGGTTCAAATCTTCCCGCTTCAAATAAATTTTGGCTCCGCCCAGATGCCGGGTCAGCCTTTCCGCATAATAGAGCGATGTCGGCCGTCCGGAATATTTTTGCAGCAGGTACCGGACCTCTTCTTTAAATGCAGGATCATTCGCATAATGGTGATACGCTTCTTCCAATTCAAGCAGTGCGTTCATCAGCGTTTCCGGCACGAAACGCCCGCCGAATCGGCCGAATCGGCCGTTTTCGTCCGGCACACGGTTCATCGACCCGTCACCCTTTCCACAAATTGTCTGATTTTGGCAAGGTCCTTGCGGCCGTCGGTCTCGACGCCGCTGGAAACGTCGACGCCGTCCGGCGCATAATCCCGCATCAGCTCGCCGATATTGTCCGGATGAAGGCCTCCGGCGGCGAACAGCGGAACGCCGATCGCCTTCGCGGCCTTATGATACAAGCGGAGCAGACGCCAATCGAACGGGCGGCCGGTACCGCCGCCCGCCGTATCGGCAAGCAGCGCGTCCACCGCCCCTTCGTACGGCTGCAGGCGGGTCGCCGCCGATCTTTCCGTCTCGTCCCCGGCGGCGGCGAACGCCTTCCATACGCCGACGGCCAGCTCTTCCTTCACGGCGCGGCAGAACGCCGGCGTTTCCCCGCCGTGCAGCTGCACAATATCGAGCGGCGCATGCCGCAGCACCGCCCGCAGTTCGTCCATCGACGGGTCGACGAACACGCCGACCGTTTTCGGCGGCAACCCGCCGCGCGCCCCGATCGTCCGCGCGGCCGCGATCAGTTCCGCCGCCGTCTCCGCGTCAACCCGCCTTTTGCTCGGGGCGAACACGAGTCCGATATGGGTGACCGGCATGCCGTCCAATCCGCGGACGGTTTCGGCGTCTTTCAGCCCGCATATTTTGATTGCGGCCGGCCCGTTCATGCCGCATCCACCGGACCCATCAGTTCCGCAACCGCCTCTCCGACATCCGGCTGCCGCATAAAATGCTCGCCGATCAGCACGCCCTGCGCGCCAAGCCCGCGCAAGTAGCTTATATCATCCCGCGAGGAAATTCCGCTTTCGCTAATGACGGCAATCCCTTCCGGCACGAGCGATATTAACCGCTCCGTCGTGCGCAGATCGGTTGCAAACGTGCGCAAATCGCGATTGTTGATCCCGATCAGCGTCGCCTTGCCGAGCTCCAGCACGGTCTCGAGCTCGCGCCGGTCGTGCACCTCGACGAGGACGTCCATGCCGAGCGCCCGGGCCCGGTCGTGCAATGCGGACAGCTCCGGCTTGCTCAGAATGGCGGCGATGAGCAGGATAGCATCGGCTCCGATGAGGCGAGCCTCGTCAATCTGCCGCTCATCAATTGTAAAATCTTTGCGCAAAAGGGGCAACCCGACCGATTGCCTGACCGCGCTCAAATCATCGTCCGACCCCTGGAAATATTCGCGGTCCGTCAATACGGATATGCAGTCCGCGCCCGCCGCCTCATACGCTTTCGCCAGCTTGACGGGATCAAAATCTTCGCGGATCAATCCTTTCGAAGGAGACGCCTTCTTCACCTCGGCGATAAGTCCTACCGGACGTTTCCGGCCCGACGTCAAAGCCCGCTCGAATCCGCGGCAGGGCGGCAGGCTTGCGATCCTCCGCTCCCATTCCGCAGCGTCATACCGGCTTGCCAGCGCTTCGACTTCCTTCTTCTTCGTGGCTACAATGCGATCAAGAAACATGCGCGACCTCTCCTGTCGTTTCAATCAGTTGCTGAAGCTTGGCGGACGCCAGCCCCGAATCGATCACTTCCTTCGCCCGTTCCACGCCTTCCCGCAGCGTGTCTGCGGCATCGCCCACATAGATGCAGGCTCCCGCATTGGCCAGCACGATGTCGCGGTAGGCGCCTTTCTGCTCGCCGGCAAATACCGAGCGGATGATGGCGGCGTTGACCGCCGCATCCCCGCCCAGCACTTCGCCGAGCGGATAGGTTCGAAGCCCCAGTTGTTCCGGAGTCAGATCGTACGTCCGCAACTGCCCGTCCCGCAGCTCGGAAATTTGGGTCGGCGCGGAAATGCTGATTTCGTCCAGACCGTCATGGCTGCTGACGACCATCGCCCGCTTCAGCCCAAGCTCCCGCAGCACGCCGGCCACCGTCTCCGTGCGCGAGCGGTCGTACAGGCCGAGCAGCTGACGGTCGGCGCCGGCCGGGTTGGTCAGCGGACCGAGCATGTTGAAGATCGTCCGTACGCCGAGTTCTTTCCGCGGCCCGGCGGCATGCTTGAGCGCCGGATGATAGAGCTGCGCGAACATGAAGCAGATGCCGATTTCGTCCAGACAGCGGGCAGCCTGTTCGGCGCTGAGCGCGATGTTGACGCCGAGCGCCTCCAGCACGTCGGCGCTGCCCGCTTTGCCGCTCATCGCGCGGTTGCCGTGCTTCGCCACCCGCACGCCGGCCGCCGCGGCGATAATCGCCGAAGCCGTCGAAATATTGAACTTGTGAATGCCGGAGCCGCCCGTCCCGCATGTGTCGAGCAACCCTTCGCGCTCGGTCGCCACCCGGTTCGACTTGCTGCGCATCACTTCGGCGAAGCCGGCGATTTCATCTACCGTTTCGCCTTTCATTCTGAGCGCCGTCACAATACCGGCAATCTGCGCGGAAGTCGCTTTGCCGCTCATTATAATTTCCATCACTTCGCGGGCTTCTTCGCGTGTCAGGTCGGTTCCGCTCATCATCGTCGCCAGCGCCCGCTGCATCGTCATCTTCTCCATATCGTTCAGCCTCTCCCTTCCCGCACATAAATATCGTAATCCGAATTAATGTCCGATACGGCTTCCGTCCGCGACCGCGCCGCGCCTCCGAACATCGCTTCCGCCGCGCGGATCGCTTTCAGCATGCCTTTCGCCTTGTTGACCGTTTCCGTATATTCGTTTTCCGGAACGGAATCCCATACGATGCCGGCTCCGGCCTGCACGTAGGCTCTTCCGTTCTTGAAAATGATCGTCCGGATCGTGATGCAGGTATCGAGCGTGCCGCCGAAGCCGAGATAGCCGATCGCGCCGGCATAGGCGCCCCGCGCTTCGTTCTCCAGCTCCGCAATAATTTCCATCGCCCGCAATTTCGGCGCGCCCGATACGGTGCCGGCCGGCAAGCACGAGATGAACGCGTCGAAAAAATCGCGGTCTTCCCGTAGCTTGCCGGACACGTTCGAGACAATGTGCATAACATGCGAATACCGCTCGATTTCCATATAGGCGTCGCAGCGGACCGTTCCGAACTCCGCTACCCGCCCGATATCGTTGCGTCCGAGATCGACGAGCATCAGATGCTCAGCCCGTTCCTTCTCGTCCGCCAGAAGCTCCCGCTCCAGCGCCGCATCCTCCTCCGGCGTGGCGCCGCGCGGCCGCGTTCCGGCGATCGGCCTCGTCTCGACCCGGTCACCGTTCACCTTGACGAGCGCTTCCGGAGACGTGCCGACGATCGTCTCCCCGCCAAGCTTGAGCACGTACATATAAGGCGACGGATTCATCGTCCGCAGCACGCGGTAGACGTCAAGAGGATCGGCCTCGGTTTCCACGCTGAAACGCTGCGAGAGCACCACCTGAAAGATGTCGCCGGCGCGGATGTACGCCTTCGCTTGTTCCACATTGGCGATAAACTGCTCGCGCGTGACGTTGGACTGCACATCGCCAAGCTCGGGGTCATCGGGCATTTTGCCCGCCGGCGCGGGCTGCGCGGCCGGCTGCCGCAGCCGCTCGATCGTCGCCTCAATGCGCCGCAGCGTCTCGCCGTAGGCGTCGGCGATTTGCGAATCCGACGCTCCCTCGGCAATATGAACGTTCCCGATCACATGGATTTGCTGCTTGAAATGGTCGAAGGCGATTACCTGATCGCAGAACATAAACTGCAAATCATCCATCTGCAGGTCGTCGAGGCGATGCGCCGGCAGCTTCTCGTAATATCGCAGCAGATCGTAGCCGAAGAAGCCGATCGCGCCGCCGGTAAACGGCGGCAGCTCCGGAAGCGCGGGGCTCCGGTAAGCGCGCAATCGCGCTTTGAGCAGCTCGATGGGCCGTTCTTTTACGATTTCTTCCGTTCCGTCTTTGGCCCTTAGCTTCATGATGCCGTTTTTCCCGCTGATCATCAGAAACGGGTCCGTGCCGATAAACGAATAACGTGCCCATTTTGCCCCGCCTTCCACACTTTCCAGAAGAAAAGCGTACTCCTCCCGGTAGGCGTGCAGAAACAGCCGAATCGGCGTTTCCGTATCCGCCATCAGCGTCCGCGACACCGGTATCAAATTGTACCGGTCCGCCATCCGGATGACGTTCTGCAATTCGTTGCGCATCGGAACCCACTCCTCGATCGAAAATAAAAAAGCGCTCCTGCCGAAGCAGAAACGCTTTGATTACGATGATGAAATCATATTCAGAGAGGATAAAACGAACAGGCCATCGCAACAAGGTCCGCATGCGCAAGCTGCCCCGCCGGCTCTGGCCGGCATCGTCCCGCGCTTATCTCTCGCGCCCTCATCCATGTCCGTTCGTATCGTCTTGTCTCCACTCGTCTCATCTCGTCTCATTGCGGCTTGCTTCGCTCAGCTCTGCTCTAACGCGCATCTGCAATCGCGCGTCTCATTCATGCATAATGCTTACAAACACCACTATACCGCAACGCCGCCATAACCGTCAACCCTTGAATCCGGCATTTTCACGGCGCCGTTCTCCCGACGGCATCCGATCCGCACCGGGTTCTCCCTTCCGTTCCTATGCTTTCGATAAATCGGGACGAAGCACCCGGGCGCCGCCCAAATATACATGACGAATCTGATCCTGGCTTTTGTCGGTATTGACCAGCACCATGAGCCGGATGCACTTCTCAAGGCTGCCTTTGACCGGCACTTCCAGCGCGCACATAAGCGGCACAAGCTCCCAGCCGGCCATCTGGCGAATCGCCCGGGCCGGAAACGCGGAATCGAGGTCATCGGTCACCGTAATGAAAACGCATCCTATATCTTCGGGCGATATGCCGTTTTCGGCCACGATTCGTTCGACCAGTTCGGCTGTCGCGTCCAAAATCGGGCGTTCCTCGTTCGCTTCCACCGTTATCGCGCCGCGAATCCCTCTTACATTCATAGACGATCGGCCTCCCGTTTCAATTCATCCACGATCTCCCGGACCATGGCGGCTGACACGTTCGGGTTCAGCTCGACTTTGCCGACAGCCGTCGGGACGACGAACAGCATCGTTCCTTCGGTGAATTTCTTGTCATGCATCATCGCTTTCATGATCGCGTCCGTCTCGTAATGGGACGGAATGGCGGTCGGCAAGCCGGCGGCAACAAGCAGCCGTTTCGTGACCTCGTACACCTCTTGCGGGGCGCCAAGGCGCACGCCAAGCCGGGCCGCGCCGACCATGCCGATGGCGATCGCTTCGCCGTGCAGCAGCTCCCCGTACCCCGCGACGGCCTCGAGCGCATGCCCGATCGTATGGCCGAGATTCAGAATGGCGCGCAGATCGTTCTCCCGCTCGTCGCGCGACACGACTTCGGCTTTAATGCCGCAGCCTTTGTACAGGGCGTAGCCGAGCGCATCGCGATCGAGGGAAAGCAGCTCGCGGATATGCTCCTCGCACCAGGAGACGAATTCCGCGTCCCAGATCAGACCTTCCTTGATGACTTCGGCCAGGCCTGCGCGCACCTCGCGCGGCGGGAGCGTTTTCAGCGTATCCAGATCGTACAGTACCAGCTCCGGCTGATGGAAAGCGCCGATGACGTTTTTGGCCAGCGGATGGTTGACCGCCACTTTGCCGCCCACGCTGCTGTCGTGCGCCAAAATCGTCGTCGGCATCTGGACGAACTTGATGCCGCGCATATAGGCCGCCGCCGCGAATCCGGCCAGATCCCCGACAACGCCCCCTCCGAGCGCCACGATCGCCGACTTGCGGTCCAGGCCCGCTTCAAGCGCGGCCGTCAGCAGCTTCTCGAACATCGCCAGCGACTTCGAGCTCTCCCCGCCGGGGACGACGACGCTTGTCGTCGCGTACCCCGCGTCCGCCAGCTGCCGCTCGAGCGGCGCCAGATAAAGCGGGGCGACCCGGTCGTCGGTGACGATCATAAGCGGGGATTTCGTGCCGATGCCGCGTTTTTTCAAAAATGAGGAGGCCTCTTTCAGGAGGCCTTCTCCGATATAAATAGGATAAGAGCGTTCGCCGAGTTCAACCGTCAGTTCGCGCATACTAATATCTCTCCACTTGAGCCAAATAATTATCGTAATTGGCGCGAATTTCCTCCATCGAATCGCCGCCGAATTTTTCCAGAAACGCCTTGGCCACTTCCCAGGTCACGACATGCTCCATGACGACGCTGGCTGCCGGCACCGCGCATGCATCCGAACGCTCGACCTGTGCCGTGAACGGCTCTTTCGTATCGATGTCGACGCTGCGCAGCGGCTTGTAGAGCGTCGGAATCGGCTTCATGACGCCGCGCACCACGATCGGCATGCCATTGGTCATCCCGCCCTCGAAGCCGCCGAGCCGGTTCGTCGCGCGGTAAAACCCGCGCCCTTGCTCGTACATGATCTCGTCATGCACTTGCGAGCCGCGAAGCGCGCCCGCTTCGAAGCCGATGCCGATCTCGCAGCCTTTAAACGCATTGATCGACACGACCGCCTGCGCGATTCGGCCGTCCAGCTTGCGGTCCCATTGCACATGGCTGCCGAGTCCGACCGGTACGCCTTCGACAATGCATTCCACGACGCCGCCGATCGAATCGCCGTCCGCCTTCGTCTGGTCGATCAGCTCCATCATCTGCCGCTCCGTCTCCTTGTCCACGACGCGAACCGGCGATTCCTCCGTCAGCCGGGCCAGCTCGTCAGCCGACAGATTGTTCGGGGGAGCTACGACGCTGCCGATGCGAATGACCTGTCCGGCCACCTTGATGCCGAATGCCGCGAGCAGCTGCCGGGCAACGGCGCCTACCGCGACGCGCGCCGCCGTCTCCCTTGCACTGGAGCGCTCCAGAACGTTGCGCAAATCTTTCAGATTGTATTTCAGCCCGCCGTTCAGGTCGGCATGGCCCGGACGGGGCCGGTGCACGCGCCGCTTCGCCTCTTCGCCGCCCTCGATCGGCTCGATATTCATGACCGATGTCCAATGCTTCCAGTCGTTGTTCTCCACGACGATCGCCACCGGCGCGCCGGTCGTCCGTCCGTGACGCACGCCGCCGACAATTTTCGCCGTATCCTTCTCGATCTGCATCCGGCGGCCGCGGCCATGTCCTTTCTGCCGCCGCTGCAGCTGAAAATTCAACTCCTCGAAATCAAGCTGCAAATTGCTCGGCAGCCCTTCGATAATCGCGGTCAATTGGGGACCGTGCGTTTCTCCCGCTGTCAAATATCGCAAACTCAAATTCGGTTCCTCCTTCAATTCCGGCAAGCGTAAACAGCTTCGCCGGTCCGGTCGCCTGACGAAGCTGTCGTTTCGCCAATCAACCGTCCCATTCGTTGGCGATTCCGCCCCAAAACATCTTTGCTCATTATAGTATAGCCCGCATCTTTTGACAAGAAAAGCCGGGCCCTGCAAGGCCCGGCCTGCGTCTGGCGAGCGCTTCCGCCGCATCCGCGGCATGACGGGAAACAAACGGCCGAAAGACGGCAAAAAAGCCGTCCGGAAACGACGGTTTCGGCGGACGGCCATTTTGAAATTCCGGGGCTTCAGCCGCCGGCGGGACGGCGCAGACGGCGGGCAGGCGGCTCCGCAAGCTGCGGATCGTCGACCAGCCTGGCGATCGTTCCGCTGTCGAGCCCAAGAATCTGCGCGCATTCCTGGACGCTGATGATGCCTCTCCGATATGCCGAAATAACTTTTCGTTTATCCATCATCCAACCTCCACAGGTTTCGGCTAGTACCTAGTATAGGAGAAGTTGGAAAACGATATACATCAGGCGCGCAGACGCCGGTAAAAGAACGTGTCGGCCGTCTCCAGCCCGTATTGGCCGGGGCCGAAAATCTGCTCCGTGCTGCCGACGAACAGCAACCCTCCCGGACGGAGCGCTTCGGCAAATTTGCGGTATAGTAGATTTTTCGCTTCATCGGTAAAGTAGATCATGACATTGCGGCAGACGATCAGATCATATGGCCCTCCGAACCGGTCCTCCAGCAAATTGTGACGCCGGAACGTTATCGCCCGCTTTAGCGCGTCGTCAACAACATAACATCCGGACTCCTTCCGGAAATAGCGCTGCAGGCAGTCCGGCGGCACTTCCCGCACCGACCGCTCGTGATAGACGCCGCGCTCCGCCTTCTCCAGCGCTCCGGCATCCAGATCGGTAGCCAGAATCGATGCCCGGCCGAGCGCCCCGAGCTCGGACAACAGCATCGCGAGCGTATACGGCTCTTCGCCGGTCGAGCAGGCGGCGCTCCATATGCTTACGTTTCCGCGCTGCGCCAGCATTTCCGGCAAAAACCGCTGCCGCAGCGTCTCCCAACGGCCCGGATTGCGCCAAAATTCCGATACGTTGATCGTCATCCGGTCCAGAAACTCGCCCATCAGCGCCTTGTCTTTCTGCATCGCTTCCCAGAAAGCCTCAAAGCTGCCGTAGCCGTGCTTCATGCGAAGCGTCGTCAGCCTGCGCTTCATCTGCGTTTCCTTGTACAGCGACAGATCGATAGCCGTCCGTTCCTTAACCCGCTGCACAAACCATGCGAAATCCCGGTCTTCCAATCCGATCCCCCGTTTCCCCGCTCCCCGCCGGCCTTCAGATCCAGCGCTGAATCGTATGCTCGTAGCTTACCAGCTCGTCTTCGCGGAAGAAAATCGCAATTTCGCGTTCCGCATTTTCGGGAGAGTCGGAGCCGTGTATCAGATTGAAATTCGTATGTACGGCATAGTCGGAGCGTATCGTGCCCGGCAGCGCCTCCAGCGCGTCGGTCTTGCCGATGATCGCGCGGCAGAGGGCGATCGCCTGATCGCCTTCCCATACCATGGCGAACGACGGGCCCGACGTAATGAAGTCGAGCAGCGGCTCGTAGAACGGCTTGCCTTTATGCTCGGCATAGTGACGAACCGCCATTTCCCGTGTCACTTGCAAAAATTTTGCGGCAACGAGCTTCAGCCCTTTCTTCTCGAAACGGGACACGATTTCACCGATCAGTCCGCGCTGCACGCCGTCCGGTTTGATCATCAGAAACGTTTTCTCCATACGTTTGAACACCTGCCTGAACCCTAATATTTAGTAATTTCGCTTGCCGATGAAATGCGCGATTTCGATCAGATCCCGCTTGGCGGGAATGTCGGGCAACCGCTCGAGGGCGGCCAGCGATTTGGCGATATAGCGGTCGGCCATCTCCTCGGCCGCCGCAATTCCCCGGCTTGCCCGGATCAGCCTGATCGCCTCATCCGTCCCGTCGGTGCCGTCGCTTTCGCGGATGCGCGCGATCGCCTGCAGCAGCTTGTCCCGGACAGCCTCTTCCCGCAGCGCCAACAGCACGGGAAGCGTCATATTGCCCTGACGGATATCGGAACCGGGCGGTTTGCCGAGCTGCTTCTCCGTGCCGCACAAATCCAGCACGTCGTCGCGTATTTGAAACGCCATGCCGACATTGTAGCCGAAACGGTACAACCGGTTCGCGGTAACGCGGTCCGTGTTCGCGGCCACAGCGCCAAGCTGGCAGCTCGTCGCAATGAGAAGCGCCGTCTTGCGCCGGATGCGCAGCAAGTATTGGCGCACGGACTGCTCCGTATTGAAGAAATCCCGAATCTGCTCCATTTCGCCGATGCACATCTCGACCATAGCTTTGGACAAGATCTGGTGGATATGCGGATTGGGCAATTCGGTGACGATCGTCAGCGCCTTGGCGTAAATATAGTCGCCGGTATACATGGCGATCCGATTGTCCCACTTGGACTTCACCGTCATCTGCCCGCGCCGCGTTTCGGCGTCGTCAATGACATCGTCGTGCACGAGCGACGCCATGTGGATCAGCTCCAGCGGCACCGCCACCCGCTCCAGCACGTCGAGCCGGTAATCGCCGAACTTGCCCGACAGCAATACGAATACAGGGCGGATGCGCTTGCCTCCCGCCTTCAACAGATGCAGCGACGTTTCGCTCATCAGGGCGTGGTCGGAGGTGACGCTCTTCTCCAGCTGCTGTTCGATCCGATTCAGATCGCCCTTCATCTTTGCGTACAAATCCAATAGTTTCATTCGTTCACCTGTAGAGCAGATTGTTCTGAAAAGAACTCCATATGCACGTCGCGCTCCAGCAAGCCGAGCTGTCTCGCCAGCCGGAAATACAGCGCAAGGCCTTGCTGCTGCATCGGGCCGAAATCGTAACGAAGCTCGGTGAAATATCGCGCCCAATAGCCCGGTTCGCCGCCGATCGTGCGGCACGCGTCATCGATCAGCGCCTGCGGATTGCCGAGGCTAAGCCTTTTGCTCTCGCGCATCGCCTGCAGCAGGCTGGCGATCGCCTGCGGCCAGCGGGCCGCCGCTTCCTTGCGGACGGCGACGACCGCATAAGTCATCCCGAGTCCCGTCCAGCGATGCCATAATTCCCCCAGATCGAGCACGTGCAGCTTGCCTGCGGACCAGGACGCCCTGATCGCCGGGTCGCCGATCAGAAGCGCCGCGTCGGCGTTTTCCAGCATCGAATCGAGATCCGGCTCCGCCCGTTCGTACTGCGGCTGACCTTCGGCATATTTCGCCATAATGATTTTTAACAGATTGACGGAAGTCGCCGAGGCTGTCGTCAAGGCGATCCGGCCGTTCTTCACCTGCTCAAGCGGCCGCTTCATGAACAGCAGAATGGAATTGACGCGGCCTACGGAACTGACCGACAAATCGGGGAGCAGCAAATAATCTTCACTGTTTTGTGCATAGGCGAACGAGGATATGGCCGAAATATCGGTCTCTCCCTCCCGCAGCGCCCGGTTCAGCTCGGCCGGCACGCGCGAGACGATACGGACGCCGGCTTCGCCCGCATATCCGTCCAGGTGGTGAAAGAGCGGCCAGGCATTGGCATAATCGATTCGTCCAAGCGTCAGCGGACCTTCACGCCCCATTCGGCTCATCTCCCCATCTTCTGTACAATTCATGCCCGATCCCCATTCCGTCCAGCACTTTGCCGACGAGAAAATCGACCATATCCCCGATCGTCTCCGGCCGGTAATAGAATGCGGGCATCGCGGGTACGATACGGACGCCGAGTCTGGCCAGCTTCAGCATATTTTCCAGATGCACCGCATGAAGCGGCGTCTCTCGCGGCACAAGCAGCAGCTTCCGGCCTTCCTTCATCATGACATCGGCGGCCCGGCTCATCAGATCGTCGGATATGCCGTGCGCGATCGAAGCGAGCGTGCCCATCGAACAAGGGATGATGACCATCCCGTCCGTCAAGTAAGAACCGCTGGCGATACTTGCGCCGATATCGGCGTTCGGATGAATGATGAGCCGCTTCTCCTTCATCGGCAGCGCAAATCGCTCCTCGAGCGCCGCCTGACGGCGAACCGTCTGCCAGTCCAGCTCCTCCTTCAGCACGCGCCAGCCGGCCTCGGTGACGACGAGATGGACTTCCGCTTCGGCGCGCAGCAATTCCTCGATAAGCCGAACCGCATAGATCGAGCCGCTCGCGCCGGTTATGCCGACGACCCAGCGCTGCGGGCGGGCGGCCGCCTGATTCATCATGCCCATCGGCTCAGCACCACCAGATCGAACAGCGTAAAGGCAAACAGCACGATGCTGAGCGTTCCGTTCATTGTGAAGAACGCCGTCTGCACTCTGCTCATGTCGCTTGGCTTCACGAGCCAATGCTCATACATCAAAATGCACGCGGCCGCCACCGTTCCGACAAGATAGCCCCAGCTCAAATCCGTCATCCAGAACAGAGCCAGAAAGCCGGTCGCCGTCACGATATGGAAAGCCCGCGCGATACGCAGCGCGCCCTCGACGCCGAAACGGGCGGGAATCGAGTGCAGCCCTTCCTTACGGTCGAATTCGTAATCCTGACAAGCGTAAATGATATCGAATCCGGCAATCCACATAACCACTGACAAGTATAGCAACCATGCCGTCAAACTGAAAGATCCCGTTACGGCGACCCAGCCGCCGAGCGGAGCGAGCCCGATCGTCAAGCCGAGAACGACATGGCAAAGCCACGTAAACCGTTTCGTGTACGAATAGATCACCAGCATAAAGACCGCGATCGGCATCAGTTGCACACAGATCGGATCGAGCCGGTAAGAGGCGTAAAACAACAGCACGAAAGAGATGACGATGAAGAGCAGCACTTCGCCCGAACGGATCAGGCCTGCGGGCAGCGCACGGTTTTCCGTCCGCGGGTTCCGTTTGTCAATCGCGCGGTCGATAAGGCGGTTCAGCCCCATCGCGGCCGTCCGCGCGCCGAACATCGCCAGCAAAATCCAGCCGATTTCCGCCCACGACGGCAAGCGGCCTTCCGTTTCGACAGCGCCGAGCAGAGCGCCGATGAAAGCGAAAGGCAGCGCGAATATCGTATGTTCGAACTTTATCATTTCCAAAAAAATGCGAACTTTGCGAATCATCCTTTTGTCCCCTTTATCCCGATATGCAGTGCGGCAATGCCGCCCGTCAGCGGATACGCCTGCACCCGCTCGAGGCCGATCTCCCGAAATATATCGGCGAGCCGGTTCATGTCGGGGAATTCCTTGAGCGAATCCGGCAGCCATTTGTACTGCTCGTACCGCTTGGCCACCAGCTTGCCGATCAGCGGCAGCAGCCGTTCGAAATAAAAATAATAGACCGACTTGAACGGCTGCCATTCGGGCTTGGACAATTCGAGGCAGACGACCTGTCCCCCCGGCTTCACGACGCGCTTCATTTCGCGCAAAACCTTTACAAGATCGGGCACATTGCGCAGTCCGAAGCCGATCGTCGCATAATCGAACGAATTGTCTGCGAACGGCAAGTCCATCGCATTGCCCCGGACCAGCTCGATCCGGTCCGCCAGACCCGCCTTGCGGATCTTGTCCGCCCCGATGTCCAGCATGTTCTGGCTGAAATCGAGGCCGACGATGCGTCCGTCGCCGCTGGCCCGGCATAAAGCCAGCGTCCAGTCGCATGTGCCGCAGCACAGATCGAGCGCCGATTGGCCCGGCTGCACGTTCATCTTCTTCATCGTAAACTTCCGCCACGCTTTGTGCCGGCGGAAGCTGAGCAGATCGTTCATTTTGTCATATTGCGGCGCAATGCTTTCGAATACGGCATGTACATGCCGTTCCTTCGTCTTGCCATCCATCTTCTTCGGGTCACCTCATCTCGTTGAACGCCGGCACGGACGCCGACAACCGCCGCAGAAACGATTCGCATATCAGGCACAGCTCGCGGACGAGCCGGTCCGATTCGAGCTTTGCGGCAATTTCCCGCAGCTGTTCGACCGAATGGCGCAGCAGGGCGGCGAGCTGATTGCGGATATCGTATTTCCGGATCAGCGAAGCCGCAAATCCCGGCTCGACCGGCTGGGCGGCCAAAAGCCGCTTCTCTTCCTCCGTCCCCTCCTGCATGACATGCCAATACGCCCAGCTGCCTTTAAAGCCTGCGGGCTGATCGCTTCTCAGCCATTCGTCGAGCACGACTTCGCAGCGGCTGAGTCCGGCGAGCAGCTCCAGCCAATACTTCGAATATCTTTCTTCGATCAGCCCCGCGAAGACGCGAAACAGCTCGGCCTTGAGCTCCGCGCTGCAGGCCAAATATTCCTCCGCCGTGACGCGCACTTGCTTCATCCGAACATACAAATTCATCTTCAGCCGGTTGATTTGGCAGATCGCGCCGCTCAGCCGGCGGATCATATCGACCTGCCCGGCTTGCGACAGCAGCTGGTAAAAGCGGCTGCTGAAGTAATCGCCGGCCAGAACTTTCAGCTGTCTCGCCCTCATCGATTTCTCCGGCCGGACGCCGGCCTCCGTATCGATCGTATCGTGCGTGTCCAGGCCGAGCTGCACAAGGGAAACGACAAGCGAATAGAGCTCGCTGAACATGGAAACGCTCGTATTCTGATTCAAAAAAGCGAAGAGCAGCCGGATGCGGGAGTCCGGGAAAGCCGGCAGCTCGGTATAGGTCCGGATCATGTCGTGCTCCACATATTTTCTGGCCATTTCCGGTATGCGGTATTCATTCATCGGGTAAGCCTCCGAACGTAAACGGCAGGACAAGTCCCTGCCGTTCTTTAATCTAAGTTATTATAGCATAACTTGAGCGCCGGCGCATACGTTCTGTCGCTGCCGGCAAGCGAATCATGACGACGGCGGGATCGCTGCGGGCTGAATGGGGCCGAAGCGTTCTTCCCACCCCTTGGCGAACGTCAGCCGCAGACGTTTGCGCCACATGTCATCCGTTACCGGATCGGCGGCATCGAGCTCATCCATGCGGCCCGCCACCCAGTCGTCGGTTCGTCTCGCATCGATGGCGAACAGCATGGCGCCGGACGAATGCGGAGGAGCCCCCGGCGGAGCTTCCTCCATATATCGGACGAGCAGCCGGTTCACGTTCTCCATCTGCGCGAACGACATGCGCAGCAGCTTTTTCACATCGCGAAACCAGACGCCGGGATCTCCTTCGCCTGCCGGCACCATGATGTCGACGGCCAGAACGGCGTTGCGCCAGCCGACCCGGCCGATCTTGTCCGACAATCGCAGACCGATCAGCGCGTCGACAATATTGCCGCCGGTCAGCCGCTTCGCCGTATCGGGGCGAAATACCGCTACCTCGCGCCGCGACGGCGACTCGCGTCCCAACTGCGGCAGCCACGAAATCAAGACAGCCGCCGCCAGCGTTGCCGCGCAGGCCGCCACCAACCCTTTGCCGATCTTCAACATCGGAGCACCTCCCGTTCTAAACAAGCTCTCTTTATCTTATGACGGGATTGTCCGGCGAAGTCCTGATGCGCGCAAAACAAAAGCAGGCACGGATGCCTGCTTTGCTTCGCGCTCGTTATGAATCCGCCTCTACGGTGCCGAACTTCGTATAGATCGTCGCTTTGCCTCTAATTTTGATCGCCGAAGTATGATCGGTAAATTGCGCGATTAACACTTCCCCTTTATCGAGCTTTTCGGTATGGTGGAATTTGGTGCTCTGCCCGCGCGTCAAGCCGATGACCTGGACGCCGTTGTCATTCGCCTTGACAACGACATACTCGCTCTGCACATCGTCCATCCGAATCCTCCTTCGCCTATTAGCAAAAACTGCCTTCCCGCGTCGGTTGCAGGAAAGCAGCTTTACATCCTTATGTACTGGTCGGAGTAACAGGATTTGAACCTGCGACCTCACCCACCCCAAGGGTGCGCGCTACCAGGCTGCGCTATACCCCGACAGCGACAAAAATTATTCTAGCGAATCGTCGCTCGCTTGTCAATAAGTTTTTTCACAAAAACCGCCGTTCGCGGCCGACTGATGAAGAACGTCCGAATGTTGCCATTCGGACGTAAGTAAGTATGGTGAGCGTTATTTGGAGCAAAGCTCCTTCAGCGACTTGCCCGGTTTGAAAGCGGGAATTTTGCTTGCGGGAATGTCAATTTCCTCTCCGGTTTGCGGGTTCCGGCCTTTACGCGCTTGGCGTTCGCGAACCTCGAAATTCCCAAAACCTACGAGTTGCACCTTGTCTCCGGACTGCAGCGCGTCAGCGATCGCGTCGAATACCGCTTCAACCGCTTTCGTCGCGTCCTTCTTCGACAGGTCGGTCAATTCCGCAACTTTCGTGATCAGATCCGTTTTGTTCATTACTCTTCACCTCCCCTTCAAGCAGCGATGTCGCATCCTATCCTACTGTTTAACCGTTTGTTTTAAAAATATACCTTTATTACTGAACAAACCTATAGTAATACAGCCGTTTGTTAATTTCAAGTAGAAAGCCCCGTTTTTAACGGACGAAACGTCCCACGGCCGTTTCAACACAAAAATCCGCCCCCCTGACCGTGGCTTGACAGGGGAGCGGCGAGCCTTTCCGTTTTCGGGCGCAGAAACTTCGGGCCGGTTTTACAGGATGATGGCGATCAGACCGCCGGAGCCTTCGTTAATAATCCGTCCGAGCGTTTCCTGCAGCTTGTAGCGGGCGTTGTCCGGCATCATCGCGATTTTGCCCTGGATGCCTTCGCGGACGATGGAATGGAGCGACCGTCCGAAAATGTCCGAATCCCAAATTTTGATCGGATCGTTTTCGAAATCCTGCATCAGGTACCGGACCAGCTCTTCGCTCTGCTTCTCGGTGCCGATAATCGGCGCGAATTCGGATTCCACATCGACCCGGATCATATGAATGGACGGCGCCGTCGCTTTCAGACGGACGCCGAAGCGTGAGCCTTGGCGGATCAGCTCCGGTTCGTCGAGCGCCATCTCGGCCAGCGTCGGAGCGGCGATGCCGTAACCGGTCGTCTTGACCATTTCAAGCGCTTCGGAGAACCTGTCGTATTCCCGTTTGGCGTGCGCAAACTCCTGCATCAGCTGCAGCAGATGGTCTTTGCCGCGAATTTCGACGCCGACGACTTCCATCAAAATTTGATCGTACAGCTCGTCGGGCGCGTACAGATCGATTTCGGCCACGCCTTGCCCCATGTTCATGCCGCTCAATCCGGCGCGGGCAATGAAATCGTACTCCATAAACTGGGTGACGACCCGGTCCACATCGCGCAAGCGGCGAATATCTTTCACCGTATCGCGAACCGAGTTTTCGTAATTGCTGCGCAGCCAGTGATTCTCGTTCAGCACCATGACCCAGCTCGGCAGATTGACGTTGACTTCGTGAACGGGGAACTCGTACAGCACTTCGCGCAGCACCGACATGACATCGTCCTCGCTCATCGTGGCGACACTCATCGCCATAACCGGGATGTCGTATTTGGCTTGCAGCTCATTACGCAAATGTATCGTTTCCTCGCTTCGCGGACGGGTCGAGTTGACGATCAGGACGAACGGTTTGCCGACCTCTTTCAATTCCTGCACGACTCGTTCTTCCGCCTCCACATAGGAGCTGCGGGGAATTTCGGCGATCGTTCCGTCTGTCGTTACGACGACGCCCAGCGTCGAGTGCTCTTGAATGACTTTGCGCGTGCCGATTTCGGCCGCTTCCTGGAACGGGATCGGCTCCTCGAACCAGGGCGTCGTAATCATCCGCGGTCCGTTCTCGTCCTCGTATCCTTTGGCGCCTTCGACCGCATAGCCGACACAGTCTACAATCCGGACATTCACTTCCAATCCTTCCGCCACTTTCAACTGCACGGCCTGGTTCGGAACGAATTTCGGTTCGGTCGTCATGATCGTCTTGCCTGCGGCGCTTTGCGGAAGTTCGTCGATCGCACGGACCCGGTCGGCGTCGCTCGTAATATTCGGCAGAACGACCGTCTCCATGAATCGTTTGATAAATGTTGATTTGCCCGTACGGACCGCGCCGACGACGCCGAGATAGATGTCCCCGCCGGTCCGTTCGGCGATGTCCTTGAAAATGTCCACTTTCTCCACTGATAATCCCCTCCCGATAGGTTTTCCGGTCCGCCGCCATCCACGCAGGCAAGAGGGCAGCCAGCGACGCAACTCGTACATACTTTTTGGACTAGTAATATCTTATGTTTCAGCCGGGCGATTATGACGCTTCCTTGCATGAAATCTTGTAAAAGAATCGAGCGATCGAACGAGGTTCCGCAGCCGTTCCTTCCAGAATTGAGATATATGCTAGTTTTGGCCAAAAAAGAACCCTACCGCTCCGATAATTCGAAAGCGATAGGGTTGGATGCCGGTATGATGCTGCGCCGCTTACGGCAATACGGCTTGCGGCTCCCCGCCTGCGAGCCGGTACGCCGGCCCTTTGACCGGCACGAAATCGTATCGGTCGACGAGCAGCCGCCGCAAGTCGTCCGGCAGCGCCTCGGCCGAACCGTTGCTTTCCCGCTGCAGCGTCTGCATGATATCGATGCCGTAGTCGGCAAACACGGTTCCGTTGTCGTGAACGATCGCCTGTATCGGCGCATTCGAGTAAGGACTGACGATCGTCGGTGATTTTTTGTTCATTCGCTCGTAATCGATGTAGTAAAAATCGGGATATGCGCGGTCTCCTTTCGGCACTTCGCCGTTATGGGCGACCATATATCCGTCGACCCACGACTGGATGTCGTTGATTTGCTGGGCGATCCGCAAATCCATCAGCTTGACGAGCGGGTCCGTTTCTTCATCGATGACGAGGAAATAGTAGTGGCCGCCTTCCTCGTACGATACGGCCGGCAGCGCGCTCATATAACCCGTTCGTTTCAGCTTGGCGAAATCGATTACGAACTTTTCGTACAACGGCGTGTCCCGCGTCGCGTTTTTGATCGGGAGCATCCGGGTGTCTTCCATATACTGGTCGATCGCCGATTGCACATTGCGCACCGCCTCCTTGATGCCGGCCGGACGGGTCGCCTGTTCGTCGCCCGGATACAGGCAGCCCGTCAGAAGCAGCAGCACCGCCAAAGCGGCAGCGGCCGAACGGACGGCGCGACCGCCGATGCGAAGTCGCGTTCTTGACATAAGCTCGATCTCCTCCTGTAACTTGCCGCGTTACCATAAATCGTCTTCAGCCTGCCGGGCGAGCTGGCGGCGTACGGCGGCGCGCAGCGGGTCCTCCGGCAGTCCGATTTCGGCCTGGCCGACAACCCGGGCCTGGCAGGCAAGACGCATCCCTTCGTCGGCCAGACCGGCCAGCTTTCTGCGCTCGTTATCCTGCACAGGGGATAGCCCGTCCCCGGCCTTCGCGTATACTTTGCACATCAGACAGGCGGCCTTGCCGCCGCAGCGCGTGCGGATCGCAACGCCGGCTTTGCGGGACGCTTCCAGGACGGAAGTGCCCGGCCGCACGACGATTTTTTTGCCGGAAGGCTGAAACGTCACTTCGCACTTCACCGCCCATCCCCCACTCCCGCATGCTCCAGCCGGCTTCGGACCTGCCGGATCGCTTCCTCGGCCAGATCGTTGCGCGCCTCAAGTTCGTCCAAAATCGGCACGTGCAGCGCCGGCTTCCGGCGTATTTCCGCCGCGATGAGACGCACGCGGTCCTCTCTGCCCCGCAGCATGTTGAACCACAACTCATGGGCGAGCGGCACCACCTTCACGAACCGTTTGCCGACGGCGACCGGTTCGGCATGGCGGTACAGAAACGACCGGACTTCCGTTCGGTACCGGTTTGCGCCGGCACGAACCTCGAAGCCGCCCACCAGCTCAATTGGGACGCCAGCCGCCTCGTAATGGCTGAGCAGCGAACGGTACAATCCGGTTTCGCTGACCGCCGGCACGTCGGTCGCCAGATCGCGCATCGCGATGTGGAGCTCCTCCGCATCCCGGTCATCCGCATACAAATCCAGATCCCGCGGCGGCGACGGCAGACGGATGCCGCGCAGCATCAGCCCGGCGCTGCCGCCGACAAGCCATGCCGGTCCACCTGTGCCGGCCGTTTCGCAGACCATTTCCAGCGCCTGTTCGATACGCCGCCTCTCGTCCATGTCGACACGTCCTTTGCGTTCAAAAATACGGCTTGTTGTGCGCGACAATGCGTCCTGCGCCCGCCTTGACGATTGCCTGGCATCCGAGGCGGTAGCCCTGTTCGAATTCTTCCGGCTCCAGCCGATCCCACTCCGCATCGGTAATCGGCGTAAGCCACTCCGCGCCTTCCACGACGAGACAGCGGCATCTGGCGCAAGTGCCGCGGGTACACGAAAATCCCCAGTCGACGCCGTGCTTTACCGCCAGCTTCAAAATCGATTGTCCCTGTTCCGCCTCGACGACAGCCGTTTTTGTTCTTCCTTTCAGTTCCAGCAAGAAGTCTGCATCCTTTCTGCGGTTTTGCCTAGGTAATAATCGTAAAGACCCCGTATATAAATCCGAGCACGAGCATAACAAACGCCACCAGCGACAGCACGATGCGAACGACGCCTTTCGTTTTGCTCCGGGCGAACGTAATGACCAAAGCGGATAAAGCCATTAAACCGATCCCCAAAAACGAAATCCACATTTTTGTCATGGAATCCACAGTTGAATCGACCCCTGCCCACTATGTAATGAAATTGCATCCTATAATTATAGCATGAACGAAAAAGAAGGACAAAAGCGGCTGCCCCGGCGGTTTTCGCGCCGCCGCGGGTTTCCGCTGTCGTCCTTTCCCCGTTATTTGGAAAGCATCGTTTTCATGAGCGATTCGATATTGTTCATGTTCATGCCGCTCGCTTTGACCGCTTTGATGATTTCCTTGACCGTATTTTCCGACACCGGCACATTGGCCATTGCCGATACTTGCTTGATCAGCTTGCGCAGCTCGGCCTCGTCCTTCATCGTTTCGCTCGTTACGCCGCTGGCAAGCTTCTTGACGGCGTTCTCCGATATTACTTTACCGGTCTTTTTCTTGACCGTGTTCAGGATCTCTTTCGAGAGATTTTTGTTCAAATCGGTTCCTCCTCCCCGCTTTCCGAACCGGAAAGCCGCTTCAGCATCAGGCCGGCCGAGAAGCCGCCTTCCACTGTTAGCATTCTATGAGGAGAGGACGGGATTGGTGTAGGCGCCTGTACTTATAGGCGTTCGAGCTCCCATGTGCGGTCGCGTCCCATGAGCGCTTCGACCGCCGATCTCGGATCTTTGCCCTGGAACAGCACGCGGTACAGCTGCTCCGTAATCGGCATTTCCACCCCGTATTGTCCGGACAGGACATGGGCCGCCTTCGTCGTTCTTACGCCTTCCACGACCATTCCCATCCGTTTCAATACCTCTTCGAGACCGATGCCTTCGGCAAGCATGGCGCCGGCCCGCCAGTTTCGGCTGTGCTTGCTCGTACAAGTTACGACGAGGTCGCCGACGCCGGCGAGACCGGCAAACGTAAGCGGATTGGCTCCCATGGCTGTGCCGAGCCGCGAAATTTCCGCCAAGCCGCGGGTAATGAGCGCCGCTTTGGCATTGTCGCCGAAGCCGAGTCCGTCGGAAAGTCCGGCGCCGAGCGCGATAATATTTTTGATCGTGCCCGACACTTCCGTGCCGACGACGTCCGGATTCGTATAGACGCGAAAGTATCCGTTCATAAAGGCGTCCTGCGCCTGCTCGGCCGCGCGCGCATCCTCGGAAGCGACGACTACGGTAGTCGGCTGGCGAAGCGCCACCTCTTCGGCATGACTCGGTCCGGAGAGCACGACGATGCCGCTCCGCGGCCTCCCGAGCTCCTCGGCCAGCACCTCCGACATCCGCTTCAACGAATCGGCTTCGAACCCTTTCGTCGCATGGACGACAAGCGCCTTCTCGTCGAGATGGGGAGCCGCGGCCCGCGCCACCTCGCGCATCGCGGCAGAAGGCGCTGCGAACAGCGCAAGGGAGGCGCCGCGCAGCGCCTCCGCCATATCCGATGTCGCCCGCAGTCCATCAGGCAGTTCGATCCCGCTCAAATAGCGATTGTTGCGCCGCTCCCGGTTCATGGCGCCGGCATGCTCGGCATTGCGCGTCCACAACGCCGTCTCCCAGCCGTTGTCCGCCAGAACGGCGGCGAGCGCAGTGCCCCAGCTGCCGGCTACGAGTACCGCCGCCTTGCGCGGCAAGATGGCAGTCGAATCGGTCATCCTTTACATCCCTTTCTTTGCTCCGAGCTTGTTTTCGGTTCCTTTGACCAGCTTGACGATGTTGCTGCGGTGACGAACGATCGCGAAGGCGCAAATGATCAGGCTCGCCCATAAAAGCGGAGCCGGGCGATCGAGAATGACGACGAAAACGGGCGTCAGGCAGACGAACAGCAGCGAGCCGAGCGAAACGTAACGGGTAAAGACGATGGACAGAATGGCAATGATGCCGGCAATCAGCGCGGGCAAAAAGGCAATGGAGGCCATCACCCCGATCGTGGTCGCGATCCCTTTCCCGCCCTTGAACCGGAACCAGACAGGCCAGTTATGGCCGACGATCGCGGCAAGTCCGGCGAGCACCGGAGCCCAGTCGTTACCGTCGCCGAGCCAGCGGCCCAGCCAGACGGCCAGTATTCCTTTGCCGATATCCAGAGCGAGAACGGCGATCGACGGCCCTTTGCCGAGCACGCGCAACGTATTCGTCGCGCCGGCGTTGCCGCTCCCGTGCTGGCGGATGTCGATCCCTTTCACCGCCTTGGCGATCACGATGCTGAATGAGACGGAACCGAGCAAATAACTGATAACTATCGCTATGATCGTATACAACAAATGCTCCCTCTCCTAATCCTCGTCCGACTTGCGCCGGGTGAACAGCCTGATCGGTGTTCCTTCAAAATCAAACGCAGCCCGAATTTTGTTTTCCAGATAGCGTTCATAAGAAAAATGCATCAATTCGGGATCATTGACAAAAATGACGATCGTCGGGGGGCGAACGGCCACCTGGGTGACATAGTTGATGCGCAATCGCTTGCCTTTGTCGTACGGCGGCTGATTCATCGCCACCGCGTCGGCTACGACGTCGTTCAGCAGATGCGTCTGGATGCGCATCGCATGCTGCTCGGATACATGGTTGACGACCGGCAGCAGCTTGTGCAGCCGACTTTTCGTTTTGGCCGACAGAAAGACGATCGGCGCGTAAGTCATGAACTGGAAGTTGTCGCGGATGCTCTGCACGAAGTTTTGCATCGTCTTGTCGTCCTTCTCGACGACGTCCCATTTGTTGACGACAAAGACGGAAGCCTTGCCCGCTTCATGCGCATAACCGGCGATATGTTTGTCCTGCTCGATGATGCCTTCCTCGCCGTTAATCAGAATGAGGACGACGTCGGCCCGCTCAATCGCTTTCATCGCGCGCATGACGCTGTATTTCTCCGTCGTCTCGTAAACTTTGCCGCGCTTGCGCATGCCGGCCGTATCGATCAGCACGTAGCGCTGGCCGTCGCGCTCGAACGGCGTGTCGATCGCATCGCGAGTCGTACCCGCCACATCGCTGACGATGACCCGTTCCTCGCCGAGCAAAGCATTGACGAGCGACGACTTGCCGACGTTCGGCCGCCCGATCAGCGCAACCCGTATGACATCCTCGTCGTATTCGTCCTCTTTCATTTCCGGCAATTTCTCAATCACGGCATCGAGCAAATCGCCGATGCCGGTTCCGTGAGAGCCGGAAATGGCTATCGGCTGGCCGAACCCGAGGCTGTAAAATTCATAAATATCGTCCATTCGACCGATATTATCTACTTTGTTAACTGCGACAACGACCGGCTTCCGGGAACGGTACAGCATTTGCGCCACTTCGTCGTCGGCATTCGTTAGTCCCGACTTGGCATCGACCATGAAGATAATGACATCCGCTTCTTCTATGGCCAGCTCGGCCTGCATGCGGACCGACTTCATGATCTCGTCTTCCCCGTCGATCTCGATTCCGCCGGTGTCGATGATGCTGAACGTTTTGCCGCTCCACTCCCCGGAGCCGTAAATCCGGTCTCTTGTCACGCCGGGCTTGTCTTCCACAATTGCAAGCCGGTCGCCGATAATCCGGTTAAAAATCGTGGATTTGCCTACGTTCGGACGTCCGACGATGGCAATAACGGGTCTTGCCATAGTTTCACTCCTTCAAAAATACTCACGCTATCCATCATAGCAAAAAAGAACGTTCTTGGCTAACATTTCATTTTGTCGAACCAGGGCTCCGTCATCGGGGGATTAACTCTGTTTTTTTCTGCGAAAAACATGCGCAAGCGGATTAGCGGCGGCGGAGCGGATCAGCATGTATAAGACGCTGCAGCCTCTTGCCGAGGCGAAGCTTATCCAGAACGCGTCCCACCAAGCCCACGAGCCGGGCGCGGCGCCGGCGGCCCGTTCATGCAGAATGAAAGGCAACGATTCCGCCGTCAGTGCGCTGAACGCAACGAGCCCAAACTGGCTCGCCGGGCGAAACGTAAAGGCGGCGGCGAGCACGCCGGCGGCAATGGGAGCATCCCAGCGCGGATCGAGAAAGACAAATACCGGATCGGACGCATAGCATGCCCGAATGCCGTACCAGATGAGCGCGATCAGTCCCGATTCCGTCAGCAGCAAGCCGGTCTGCAGCCGGTCATCGGCCCGCCGCATGCCGGCGATCGCGGCCGCCAGAAGACAGCATGCGCTGGCGCTGACCGGCACGCCGAAGACGGAGAAGGCGACCGGTTGCGCAAGCAGACAGAGGACCGCCCATCCCACGATAACCCGGAGCCGTCCTTCCGCCACAATCTCTTTCCAGCCTGTCGTCATCAGAATGGCAAATATGGATAGGAGCCAAAGGGAAAGAAAACCGGCATTCATTCTGCATCACCCCTGATGCCCCTATTATATCCGGCAGGAACGCGGCTATCCGCAAAAAAACAGACGATCCGGCAAAGGATCGTCTGTTTTTCGTATCCGTTGGGGGCAGGCCGATTATTTCAGCTTGCTCAATTTGTCCCCGAATTTCTCGCCGAGCGTGAAGCTCATGCTTTGATTGCTGAGGCTTACGTTCGGATTGCTCAAATCTTCTTTCGGTGCGCGCGATTTTTCTTGCCGCGCGGGCTGCTCCGGCGCTTCTTCCGTTTCTTTGATGCTCAGGCTGACGCGCTTGTCGGACGGGTTGAAGTCAAGAATTTTGGCGGTAACTTCCTGTCCTTCCTTCAACACTTCAAACGGTGTCGCAATATGGCGATGCGAGATTTGGGATATGTGAACGAGACCTTCGACGCCGGGCGCAATTTCGACAAATGCGCCGAAGCTTACGATGCGGCGTACCGTACCCGTTACGATGTCGCCGGTTTTAAATTTGTCGGCTGCCGTTTCCCACGGTCCCGGCTGAGCGGCTTTCATGCTCAGGCTGATCTTGCCTGCCGCAGGATCGACTTTCAGCACTTTCACTTTAACCGTTTGTCCTTCCGAAACGACATCCTTCGGATGCGCGACATGCTGCCAGGAAATTTCCGATACGTGCACGAGTCCGTCGATGCCGCCGATATCGACGAACGCTCCGAACGGAGTCAGGCGTTGAACTGTACCTTCGATTTCTTGACCGACTTCCAGCGATTCCATAATCCGCTGCTTGTTTGCCTCGAACTCTTCGTCGAGCACTTCTTTGCGGGAAAGAATCACCTTGTTGTTCTCCCGGTCGATTTCCTTGATTTTCACCAGGAAACTGCGGCCTTTGTAGTCGCTGAAGTCTTCTACAAAATGGCGCTCGACCATCGAAGCCGGGATAAATCCGCGCACGCCTACGTCAACGACAAGACCGCCTTTGACAACGTCCGCGACGGTAACTTCCAGCGCTTCGCCCTTTTCATAAAGGGTTTGCAGCTTATCCCATGCCTTCTCGCTGTCGATCTGGCGCTTCGACAGGACGAGGCGCTCCTTGTCGTCGTCGATGCTGACGACTTTCAGCTCCAGCTCCTGGCCGACTTCGACGACACCGACGGCGGAATCCTGATGTACAGCGGACAGTTCCCGCAGCGGAACGATGCCGTCATATTTATATCCAAGGCTCACTGTCACTTGGTTGTCTTCAACTTTGACGACCGTTCCTTTCACGGTGTCGCCTTTCTTCAAAGAAACGAAATTGTCCATCGCTTCCTGGCTCATTTCGGCCGCGGAGTCCTGGGTTTTGATTTCTTCTGACATTGAAATAACCTCCTCAGTTCATACACCCAACTTTATTTAAACCTGCAGCAGCGTGGTATTAACACGGCGGCAGCATTTAAAACGGCAGTCAAATCCATAATATGATGGCTAGACGCTGTTGCGCAATTGCCGAATTTGCGACATGATCGCTTCCGTTACGCGTTCGAGCACGTCGGGGGAATCGTCATGTAAAAACGGCGTCAAATCGATCGGCTTTCCGTAAATGACATACATTTTCCGGAACAGCTTGTAGCGGCCGGCGATCGCGACGGGAACGACTTGCGCCCCGCTGCGCAAAGCGATCATGGCCGTGCCTTTCTTCGCGGAGCCCGACTCGTTGTTGCGCGTTCCTTCCGGAAAGATGCCCAGCGTGCCGCCATTCTGGAGCAGCGAGATGGCCGAACGGATCGCTTCCTTGCTGACCCCTCCGCGCTTGACGGGGAATGCCCCGAGCTTCTTCAGCAGCCCTCCGACAAAAGGAATCTCGAACAATTCCGCCTTCGCCATAAAGCTGACTTTGCGCGGCACCCAAATGCCGATCGTCGGCGGATCGAAGTTGCTGATATGGTTGGAAGCCAGAATGACCGGACCGTGCGCCGGAATATTTTCGAGACCGCGCGCTTCAAGCCTGAACAGCGCGCCGTACAGCGCGCGAAGCAGCAAGCGGCTTACCCGATACAACATAGCTTATTTCGCCTCCGCCAATTTGGTTCGGCTCAGGCTGACGATAGCCGAGCATACTTCTTCGATCGTCATGGCGGTACTGTCCATCACGACGGCATCGGAGGCGCAGACGAGCGGCGATACGTCCCGTTCCCGGTCCATCCGGTCCCGTTCCTCGATCTCCCGTTCCAGCTGCTCGAGCGACACCCCTTGAGCGTCGCCGATTTCACGGTACCGACGCAGCGCGCGTTCCGAAGCGCTTGCGGTCAGAAACACTTTCAGCTCCGCATCGGGGAGCACATGCGAACCGATATCCCGTCCGTCCATGACGACGCCTTTGCGATCCGCCAGCCTCCGCTGCTTCTCCGCCAGCAATCGGCGCACCGCTCCGTTTGCCGCCACCTGCGAGACATTTTGCGTAACTTCGCGCGAGCGAATCTCCTCGGTCACGTCTTCGCCGTTCAATAGCACCTTCTGGCCCTGTTCCCCGGGCAGCAGCCGGATGTCGAGCGAGGCGGCGTGGGAGGCGATTTCCGGGCCGTCGAGCGGATCGATCCCCGATCTCAAAGCGCTCAGCGTGACGGCGCGGTACATGGCGCCGGTATCGATGTAAACATAGCCGAGCTGTTCGGCGACCTTGCGCGCAACGGTGCTTTTGCCGGCCCCTGCCGGACCGTCGATAGCAATATTGATCCGTTCGCGGCCGCCGTCTTGTTGCATCATGAACCGCTTAACCCCCTCCGACTTGGAAGCCGCGAATAGCGCGGCGCAAACCTTTCAAGAAAAAAGCAGGCACTGCCTGCGAACGTGAAAATTATACCACAGATAGGACAGAGATGCAAAGAAAGAAGGATGGTTAACGGGAGGATATCCCTTCCATCCGGTCGACGCCTGTCGCCCAAAATCTGAAGCCGGCCGATTGCAGCGCAAGCTGGGACAGAACCATGAGCAGCAGCAGCACGATGACGATATTGCGCAGCCAGCGGCTCACCTCGTCCGACAGCTCGCCCGGCCGCCGGCCGCGTTTCGGTTTGCGGTTTGACGGCAACTTGATTTTCATCGGAAACCACCTTCTGCAATCATTTTGGGGTAGTTTCCCCTCACCGCCTCCGATTTATTCCTTTATTTTCCGATTTTGCCGAAACGGCCGATCAGCCGGACAGCCCCTTCTCCTTTCGGTGCAGCTCGACTTGCCGCTCCAAGCAGAACCGGATGACGATCTGCCTTTCGCTGTCGGTTATTTCCGCATACTTCAACATGACCCGTTTGCGCGCATCTCCTTCTTCGACGCGAGCGACTTCCGCGCGAAAGCGGACATGCTCAATCGCGCCGCTGCGGAAAGGAACGAGCAGCCAGCAATCCAGCGCATCCCCTTCCGCGACGGAACGGCCCGATTCGCAAACGAAAGAAATTCCGCCGCCGCTCACATCTCTCGTCATCGCGAGGAAGCGCTCGTTTCCGCGCCTGACCGCAAGCTCCAATTCGGCCGGCACGCGCAAATAGTTCCTGCGCTGGATTCGCGTTATCGCGTCGGGAGACGGCTTGCGAATCCGGACAAGCCTGACCGCATCGTCCCGAAATCCGAGCACAGTCGTAGCGAAATCATATTTCACGCCTTCTTTCGTCACGTAGGAGACGGACAATTCGTCGCCCGGACGAAGCGGTCTGAATCGTTTGCTTCCCCCTCGCAGCGGCAATTCAATAAACAGCGCATCCGCGCTCTCGTCGGCGACGCGGGTTTTATATTCCTCAAGCTCTACTTCCCCGTCGGGAGAAATGATCCGGAAGTATACGATCTGATTAACTTTCGGCAACAAAATGGCTCCCCCTTCCACATGCCATTCATTATAGCATGTCGGAATATGGGGGAGCCATATCGTTTATCGCGCGGACGCCGCTGTCCTGCCGCCTTCGGGCAATTGTTCGACCGCTTCCTCGATGCCGGAATCGGCATTGATGAACACGCGGTAGTAGCCTCCGTTGATGCGGCCTTCGTACTCGTAGCAGAGCACTTCGTCGCCCATTTCGTTCGTAATGAGCGATTTCCGGTTGATTACGACCTTGAAACCGGGGTTGAGCGCCTTGCGCGCTTCGGCTTCGCTCATTTTCGGCTTGGGCAGCTTTCGCTTGTGATGCTCGTACACGAAATCCGCCGCCTGCAGCGATACCGGCTCGCCGTTGTCGAGCGCCACCTTGACGGTCAGCTTCTCGGGATAGAGGAGCACCCCGTTCTGGGTTGCGACATAGGTGAACGTCCCCGAATCTCCGTAGTCGTCGTAATTGACGGCAACCATGTCGGGATAGTCATGCTTTTCGAGAAACTCGTCGGCATTGGCTCTCGCTTCCTTCAAATCGATCTGCTTTTTGCCGATTTCGCGAGGATTGAAGTAGCTGATCAGCTGGCCTCCCCTGCGGGTGTATTCCAACTGCACCAGGTTGCCCGCGGCGGATTCGCCGGCCATGGCGGTGTACGACTCGTATTCGGTTCCTTTGGCATTTTCGACGACGCGCACGACATCTGCCGGAACGCCGAGAAATTTGGCCGCTTTCTGCCGGATCTCTTCGGGAGTCGCATTGCCGCCGCTCAACATGTTGACCGTTCGGCGCTGGTACATCATGCTGACGGAAGGTCCCCAATTGATCTCCGGATAATCGCCGACCTTCTTGTCCACGCTGCGGAAGCCGTCGATCAGCGTATTGTCCGTGGCGGCGCGTTCCTGCGCCAGCGCGGACTCGACATCCATCCAGCGCAAGCTGTTGGAGATGACTTTTTGCTGCATGGCTCGCAAATCCTTCGAGATCTCCTTGGACGAATCGTACAAAGCTTTCAGCGTCTTGAATTCATCGTCCGTCAACGGTTGCTTCGTCAAATCGCGCACAGCCGTTTTATATGAAAAATTGGCGATCCGGGAAAGGAACTCTTCCGTTTTGTTAAACGGAAGCAAATTGAGCGGCAGCTGATTGACCTCGTTCTGCGCTTCGCTCGTCAGCCGCCACACATTGATCAGACCTTTCCGGTGGAAGCCTTGCGAATTGGCGCTGACGGCCAACGTATTGCCAAGCTGCTTGTGGAGCGCTTCGACATGGTAGCTCAAATCGTGGAATGCCCGCTGGTACTGATTTTCCGCTCGAATGAGAATCGAGTTTTTCTCCTGGTGCTCCTGGTATCCCCAATATATCGATCCGATGAACAGCAGGGTCATAACCGGAAACAGCACGGCGCTTAGTCGCTTATACATTGCAAAAGCTCCTTTCTTGTGCAATACCTGGTGTTAGTTTGGTTTGCGCAAGGGAGCTTTATGCATAAAACGATATGCTTTTGTCATGCGGCGCGGCGCCGTCGTCACCGCTCCTCTTCGATTTCGAAATCGCTCGTATTGTTGCACAGACACTGCTTGAAGCCGGTATCGATCCGCCCCTTTTCGCGCCGGCCTCTCAGCGTAAATTTTTCGCCGCATACGTTGCAGCGTATTCTAACCTTCACTCTTGCGCCATCCATTAACGCGATCCTTCCTTTCCAGTTCGAATGCTCGATTCTTTGCATCTTTATGAAAAGTATGGACGGAACGTTTACTGTTTAATCTCTTCTTCCCGGATGAGGAGCCGGAAAGGGGAATTGGCGTTGGCCTTTTTCATTTTGGCCAATCCGACCATCCAGAGCACGGCCATCAGCGGAGCGATGAGCACGATCCAGTACGTCTTGACGACCATCATAATATAGTCGTAAAGGCCATGCCACGACAGCGGGACGGCGAGCGACATGAGCAAATAAATACGGCTTCGCGAAACGGGCGCGAATTTGGCTTTCCCCAAATAATAGCCCATGGCGATGCCGAACAGCGCATGTCCGGAAACGGGGAGCAGGGCGCGCATGACGATCGAACCGAACGTGACCGGCTGGAAAATGACGAACAGCACATTTTCGAGCGTGGCGAACCCGAGCGATATGGAGGCGGCATAGACGATGCCGTCGTACGGTTCGTCAAATTCGGTATGATTGTAAATAATGTGATACAGGACGAACCACTTGAACAATTCCTCGACTCCGGCCGAAACGGCGAAGGAGAAGAAGAGCGGGTTGTCCCCGAGCCACAGCAGCAAGCCCCGCTGTATGACCATAATCGGCAGCACCAGCAGCATGCCGACCAGAAACATGCGCGCGACCATATGAATCGGCTCGGCATCGTACCGGTCTTTCAAATAAAGGTAAGTGAGCAGAGAAAGACCCGGCGCGATGGCCGCTGCCAGTACAGAAAACAATAGCATTATGGTCTATCTCCCCTCCTTGATCGCCTTACGCTAGACCCAGCCGCGGAAACGGACGGCCTCGGCCATCTTCCGTACGCCTACCATATAGGCAGCAAGACGCATATCGACGCCCCGCGTCTCATGAACTTCGTATACTTGCTGAAAGCCGCGAAGCAGCATCTTCTTCAGCTTGGTATCGACTTCTTCTTCCGACCAGTAATACCCCTGGTTGTTCTGAACCCATTCAAAATAAGAGACGATAACGCCGCCCGCGCTCGCGAGCACGTCCGGTACGAGCAGAATGCCCCGGTCGGTCAAAATGCGGGTCGCCTCAAGCGTCGTCGGGCCGTTGGCCGCCTCGACGACGATTTTCGCTTTCAGCTTCGGGGCGTTGACGCTCGTAATCTGGTTTTCGATCGCAGCCGGTACGAGAACGTCGCATTCCAGCTCCAGCAACTCTTCATTCGTTATCGTATTTTCGAACAGATTCGTTACGGAGCCGAATGAATCGCGGCGGTCCAGCAAATAGTCGATATCCAGACCTTCTTTATTATACAATGCGCCGTTCACGTCGGAAATGCCGATCACCTTCGCC
Organism: Paenibacillus cisolokensis; assembly: GCF_050481165.1. Taxonomy (NCBI): domain Bacteria; kingdom Bacillati; phylum Bacillota; class Bacilli; order Caryophanales; family Paenibacillaceae; genus Paenibacillus; species Paenibacillus cisolokensis. The sequence goes on along the minus strand of NZ_JBCNFP010000015.1, from coordinate 69,401 downwards.
CCGGCGTCGTTCATAAATTTGGCAAGGTAGCTGCCCGCATTGCCGAATCCCTGGATCACGACGCGAGCCTCCTGCAGCGGAATGCCCTTCGTACGCAAAGCTTCTTCGATCATGACGGCGACGCCCCGCGCGGTAGCCGTTTCCCTTCCGTGGGAGCCGCCAAGCACGATCGGCTTCCCCGTAATAAACCCGGGCGAATCGAATTCCCGGATTCGGCTGTACTCGTCCAGCATCCAGGCCATAATCTGGGAATTGGTCATCACGTCGGGAGCCGGAATGTCCTTCGTCGGGCCGACGATCTGGCTGATGGCGCGCACGTAGCCGCGGCTCAGCCGTTCGAGCTCGCGGAACGACATTTTGCGCGGATCGCATATGACCCCGCCTTTGCCTCCGCCATATGGCAGATCGGCGATGCCGCATTTCAGGCTCATCCAGATCGAGAGAGCCTTGACTTCGTCCTCGTTGACATCCGGATGGAAGCGGACGCCGCCTTTGGTCGGGCCGACCGCATCGTTATGCTGCGCCCGGTAGCCGGTAAACACTTTCGTCGTGCCGTCGTCCATGCGGACGGGAATCCGGACTGTCAGCATCCGGATCGGCTCCTGCAGCAGCGCGATCATCTCATCCCCGTAGCCGAGCTTGCGCAGCGCCTGTTCGATGACGATCTGGGTCGAGCGAAGAACATTGTTCGCATCAGGTTGTCCGTTCATTGCGAAGACCACCGCCTTGTTAAATGGTAATATGATCGAATAAGAATCATCATATGCGCGAATAGGCATAGCGGCACTCAAAATAAAAGCATCGTGCAGGCGGGAGGCGCCTGCAGATGCTCACGAATCGGCACGCAATTAAGAAGCGAAATATTCGCAAATATGTTCGACCGCGCCGGAAGGAATGATGACTTTTCCATATTCTTCCAGCATAGCGGACGTAATCGATGTCGCTTCCCCGTACTCCGCAAGCAGCGCGATAACTGCCGGGAACCGGTCGGATTCGGTGAGCGAAGGCTCGATCGACAGCACCCACGCTCCCTTGTACGCATACAGCCGTCCGTCTTCGGTCAGTTTTGCCCGCTTCAGCTCGCGGCAAACCGAGATGACGTCCTCGAAATCCCGGAACGCGTAAGTGGCGACGTCGCTCTGCTCGAGCGTCACTTCCATTTCATATACGTCATCTTCCGTATCTTCGTCGTCGGCAGAGCGCGCCCCGTTCATTTTGCCGCGGGTAACGATCACGACCATGCCTTGAGCGGGAAGGGCGTAAACTTCGACCGCCAGCGGACCGCTGGCTTCGAATCCGAGTTCACTGTATGCCTGGTCCATCATCTCGCTGAACAAATCGTGGACCTTCGGAATTTCTCGCCACAAATCTTCCTTCTGGATCCCTCGTTCCAGCAGGTCGTCGAACGTCAGGAATATCCGGATTTGGTCTTGACTTAGCCGTTCGATTTTCATGACAGGATCCCCTCCTCTGCCGCATCAGTTATAACAGCGTATGATAGAGTAAATAATGTGTGATCAATTCGTGCTATAATCCTATGTTACCATGTATGTCCCGCAAATGCACGACCTGCGGGCAAAATCATAGGACAAAAAAAGAAGCGCCGTTCCGTAAGCCGGGACGCTCCCGGCGGATGAACGGCGAACCTGTCTTCAACTGATTTCCGAAATGAAAATAAATTCAGTGCGGAGGCGCTTCTTGCCGCGTTTCCCCGTGTACCGCCGCATCCGCCACGATCTTCTCCGCTTCCGCCATCGCGTCCCGGTCCCGTTCGAGCAGCGAGCTGATTTGCCGCCAAGCGCCTGCGCCACTGTCTGCGGATACGGCGGCGGAACCTCTTGCGGTCGATGCGTTCCCTTTCTTCTCCGACAACTTCCGGGAAAGCAAGGCCCCTTCTCCGATAACCGCTCCGGCTACGCTTGCCGCGCGCAGCGCCCGCCTGAGTAATCCCGGCTGCCTGCGGGACATGTACCCGGCTGCGAAAGCGCCCGCCAATGCGCCGAGCGCGAAAGTTCTCCATTTCATGCGAATCCCTCCTCGTATAGCATTTCCCTGTTATTGTGACCGTCCGGCTCACCGGTCATTCCGCCGGCAAGCAACAAAAACAGGAAACGGCCCGCTGGGACAAACCGGAACTCATAGTTGCGCCAGACGATGCGAACACTAGGAACGGCATACAGGAAAAGTTTGCAAGGAAAGAGAGGGATATTCCTTGATACGGAAGAGCGCCATCGCCCTGTTGACGGCAGCCGTGGCGTTCGCGGCGGTTACCGTAAACTTCCGTCATCCGTGCGCGATGGCCGCAAGCGGACAGCCCGCTTCGGCGATCGACAGCAAGCGCCCGGGACCGCAATACCGGCTGACGAGTTCGTACCGGCTGAAGCCGATCGGCAATTCCGCGGACGGCAAAGCCGTCCTGCTGACCTTCGATGACGGGCCGAAAGACGAGAGCATGATTCGCGAGCTGCTGCGCATTCTGGACAAGCACGGCGCCAAAGCGATATTTTTCGTCAACGGTTACCGCGCCAAGCGGCATCCGGAATTGATCGGACTCCTTCATGCGCGCGGGCAAACGATCGGCAATCATGCCTGGGACCATCTCGATCTAAGCAAAGCAAGCGAGGCGGAGGCGGACAGGCAGATCGCCGAAGTGCAGCGGCTCATCGGGGAATTGACCGGCAAAGCGCCGAGATTTTTCCGGCCGCCGTTCGGCGCCGGAGGAGAACGGATCAAGCGGCTGGCGAAACGGCGCGGATTGCTCTATATGACGTGGTCGATCGGTTCGCTCGATTGGGAGAAGCGAAACCGGAACAAGCCCGAACGCGTCGTGCGAAACGTCATGGACCAGCTGTATCCGGGTGCGAACATTTTGATGCATGAGCTTCCCTGGACGGTTGAGGCGCTCGATACGCTGCTCACGAGGCTGGAAGAGGCAGGCTACGGCTTCATCGATCCGTCCGGGATTGATACCGGAGCGACGGATGCGGCCGAACGCAGCACGAACAGATGAGTTTGCGCCGGAGCGAGCAGCCGCAGCGGCATTTTGGAGGTGCCGAAGCCGCAGCTGACAAACAGCAGCGGACGTATGCCATCCGCCCGGCAAGCCGGGAGGCTGAACCATCCGCGGCGGAATTGCACGACGCTGGCCGAACGGAGCAGCGGCCCGAGCAGCGGCAGCACGATTTGTCCGCCATGCGTATGGCCGGATAAAATGAGATCGACTCGCCCGCCGTCAAGGCGCGTCGCAATGGAAGGATCGTGAGCGACGAGCAGCGTGAACGGCTCTGCGCGGTTATCCGCCGTTCCTGCCGCCGACGGAGCGAGCGCCTCGTGCAGCCGGTCCCTCCGGGTCCGGGGATCGTCGACCCCGGCCAGCCGGACGGCGCTGCCGTCGGGCTGCTCCAGCACGACATGCTCGTTGACAAGCATCCGCACCCCTTCTTCCCGCAGCATCACTTCCAGCTCCCGCGCATCGTCGTCGTAATCATGATTGCCGTACACGGCATATACCGGCGCGATGCGAAACAGCGTCCGGATATTGTCACGGGTTCGCGACAGCGGCACCCGTTTTTCCCTAAGGTCTCCGCCGACGAGCACCAGATCGGCCCCGCCCGCTTGCCGGCACGCTTCGACCAGCCGACTCGGCACGACACGGCGATGGATGTCGGAGATAAAGAACAGGCGAAGACCGTCGAACGACCGGGGCAGCCGTTCCAGCGCCAGTTCTTCCCGTTCCACCGTTACGCGCCTCGCTTCCGCATGCATCCACGCTCCGGCTCCGAGCGCGCCGAGCGCCGCCAACAGTCCCAATGCGGTCATCATCCCCTGTTACCGCCCTTCCGTACGGGCCGGCAGCGGCTCGGAGTCCGCCAAGCTGCCTCCCCACCAGATCAATCCGGCTACTAGAATCAAGAACAACACGAACAATGTATTATAAAACCATTTCGCCATTTGCTGCTTGTTGGAAGGATGCTTCGTCCGGCGCGGCGGAAGTCCCCCTTCGTGCCATGCGCCATCCGAAGGCATTCGTTCCGTCCCGCGCCTTTTGCGGGTTCCGAACTTTTCTACCCTGCTCATGATTCCCTCCGGTAGCGAATGATGAGTCCCATTACGGCATCGATCAGAAAATGCGCCATAATAGGCGCCCAGAGCGTTCCGGTCCGGATATAAATCCAGCCGAGACCGTAGCTGATCGAGAATACGAGTCCCGTCGGGATCCAGTGGCGCAAATAGCGGACATGAATGGCCGCAAAGATGATACTCGTCCAGTAAGGTCCGAACGAATGCTGGATCGCGCCCCTGAACAGCATTTCCTCGCAGACAGCCACGATGAACGACATCAGGATAATGTGCCAGAGCGGCCGATTCCGGAACAACCGCTCGTTGACCCCGCCATCGTCCGACGCCTCGTCAGGCACCCACCACGATATGAGCAAATCCGCCGCGATCACGGCGGCCGCAAAGCCGGCGCCCCACAACAACACGATCGCATCATCAAAAAATTGCAACAGGTTCAGAGGATTCCGGCCCTGAAAAAAGATCCATATTAAGCCGATAATAAGAGTAATGGCCTGTGTGGCATATAAGTTGATGAGCAGCAGACGGTCGTCAAGATCGTCGACAGACACTTTGCGAATCCGAATGTTGCGGATGTCGAATTTTTTCATAGCTTCCCGCCTGTTCGAAGTATTCCAACATGATAAATCCTCATAAATAAAGGAGAACGGTATGAACAAACGACAGAAACGCTCCGAATTGGTCTACGCCCTTGGTTTCTTGCTGATGCTGATCGCTTTGGTCGGCGCATTTCTGTACGGCGTCAAGGTCGGCGCGGATAAAACGGAAGAGCGGCTAAAGCCCGCGCCCGCCAATGCCGCCGTCCGTTCCGTACCGGCGTCCGATAACGGCAGCTAAACCGTCCTCTTTCTATCATACTTTATTTTTGCCTTGAGGTGAATTTCCGACCTGTAGCGGCGGCTTTCGTCAATCGTACGCGAATCCTCTTAACGCGGCGACGGCCGCCATTCCGCCGCTGACGTTGCGCAGGTCGCGGAAGCCTTGCTGCGCCAAATACCGGCACGCGGCGACGCTGCGGATGCCGTGCGCGCAGATGATATACAGCGGCTTGTCTTCCGGCAGCTCACCAAGCCGGGCCGGCAGTTCGGCGAGCGGGATCAGTACGGACGGCTCGAGATGATAGTATTCGTATTCGAACGGCTCCCTCACATCGATAATCTGGTCGGAACCGACCGTTCCGTTATCCAGCTCGGCAAGGAACGTCCCGGGCTCCACATTGCACCAGCCTGTCATGGCGCTTCTCTCCTTTCCGCATGGCTAGAATATAACGAAAAAATAGACATTGATCAAGTTTGAGCATTGCATTTGGCCGATATCTTGCTTACAATAATAAACGTTAACGGGGTGTACGGCCCTATGATCGACAGAGTCAAGGGATATCGAATAGCAGGCGCGCCTTGCGGGGCGCGCATATTCGTTTACCGTATATTTTGAATGGGAGGCACACTAGGAAATGTACAAAGTTTTGGTTTCGGACCCGATCAGCGATCACGGTATCCAGCAGCTTGCCGATTCGCCCGACGTCACCGTGGACAAGAAGACGGGATTGAGCGAAGACGAGCTGGTCGCGATTATCGGCGAATATGACGCGCTGCTCGTACGCAGCCAGACTCGCGTTACGGCGCGCGTCATGGAAGCCGGCAAACGGCTCAAAGTCGTCGGCCGGGCCGGTGTCGGCGTGGACAATATCGATTTGAACGCCGCCACCGAGCGCGGCATTATCGTCATTAACGCGCCGGACGGCAATACGATTACGACATGCGAGCACACCTTCGCGATGATGATGGCGCTCGCCCGCCATATTCCGCAAGCCTATATGAAAACGGTCAGCGGCGAATGGGACCGCAAATCGTTTCTCGGCGTCGAGCTTCGCAACAAAGTGCTGGGCGTGCTCGGCATGGGCCGCATCGGCAGCGAGGTGGCCAAGCGGGCGAAAGCTTTCGGCATGGACATTCTTGCCTACGATCCCTTCCTGACCGAGGAGCGCGCCGACAAACTGGGCGTTAAGCCGTCCAGCGTCGAAGATATCGTCCGGAACGCCGATTTTATAACCGTGCATACGCCGCTTACGCCGGAAACGCGCCACATGATTTCGCGCCCGCAATTTGAAATCATGAAAAAAGGAATGCGCATCATCAACTGCGCGCGCGGCGGCATCATCGACGAGCAGGCGCTCGTGGAAGCGATCGACCAGGGCATCGTGGCCGGCGCCGCCTTCGACGTATTCGAATCGGAGCCGCCCGCTCCGGACCATCCGTTTTTGAAGCATCCGAAAATTATCGTTACGCCCCATCTCGGCGCCTCGACGATAGAAGCGCAAGAGAACGTGGCGATCGACGTATCGGAGCAGGTGCTTCATATTTTGCGGAACGAGCCGTTCAACAATGCCGTCAACATGCCGCCGATTCCGGCGAACGTGCTGAATATTTTGCAGCCTTACTTCAGTGTCGGCGAGAAGCTCGGCAGCTTTATCGCCCAGTTGACCGAAGGGCCCGTCCAGGAAATCGTCATCGGATATTCCGGCGATCTGGCCGAAGTGGACACGCAGCCGCTAACCCGCTACATCGTGCGCGGCGTGCTGTCGCATCATCTCGGATCGGAGCAGGTCAACATCGTCAATTCGATGCATCTGGCCAAAGAGCGCGGCGTCAAAATCGTTACGCAAAAATCCCATACGGCGAAAGACTTCACCAATCTCGTCACCGTTACGCTGCGGACGAAAAACGAAGAGCGGCTCGTCGCCGGAACGACGCTGACCGGGTACGGCCCCCGCATCGTGCAGATCGACAAATTTACGGTCGATGTCGCGCCGGAAGGCCATCTTATTCTCGTCTCCCATAACGACAAGCCGGGCATTATCGGCCGCGTCGGCACCATTCTCGGCAACAACGACGTCAACATCGCCACGATGCAGGTCGGCCGCAAGCTTGTCGGCGGCGCCGCCATTATGGTGTTGACCGTGGACAAAGCGGTGCCCAAAGACGTGCTGGCGCAAATATCCGAGCTACCGGAGCTTAACAATGCGAAAGAAATTATGCTGCCTTGAGCCTGCTGTCGATATTTGCAGCAAAACGGCCTGTCCGGAAGGACAGGCCGTTATTGTTTCACGATGAACAAGAATAGTCTTCCGTTTTCTACAAATAAGCGCTCATTCCGCCGCATTTCCGGATAACCCGCGGTGAAGTTCGACAGGAAGAAGGATCGTAAACGTCGTTCCTTGTCCGACGACGCTTTCCGCCTCGATGCGGCCTTTATGCGCTTCGATAATGCTGCTGACGATGGCAAGGCCGAGTCCCGTTCCTACGGAGCCCGCCCGCTTGCGGGCTTTGTCCGCCTTGTAGAACCGTTCGAAAATATAAGGCAGGTCCTCCGCGGGAATGCCTTGCCCCTGGTCTTTTACCTGAATTTGCACGCAAGGCGCGCCGTCGACGGTTTTGCGGCTGCCGCTAATCGCAATTTCGGCCCCCGGGGGCGTATGGCGCAGCGCGTTGTCGAGCAGATTGGTCAGCACCTGCTCCAGCCGGTCCTCGTCGGCCGCTTTCAGCTCGAGCGGTTCGTCGGGCAGCCGGCTGACAAGACGGATGTCCTGCTCCTTGGCGATCACCTGGAATTTGCGCAGCACCCGCTTGATAATGGTTCCGGTTTCAACCGGCCGCAGGTTCAGCTCCAGACGCCCTTCTTCCATCTTCGCCAAATCGAGCAAATCTTTGACGAGACGCCCCATGCGCAGCGATTCGTCGTGAATGACCTGAACGAGCTCCTTCCGCTCCTCAGGCGACGACACGATATCGTCCAGGAGCGCTTCGCTGTAACCCTGCAGCATGGAGAGCGGCGTTCTCAGCTCATGCGATACGTTGGCGACAAAATCGCGGCGCAGCTTCTCCGACTTATGCTCTTTCGTTACGTTGCGCATGACCGCCACCGCTCCCCGCACCGTATGATCCGATGTTAACGGGGCCATGACGACCGACCAGACCGAGTTGCGGATGTGAAGCTTGTCGTTCATATCCCGCCCTTCGCGCACGACCTTGCGAAACAGCTCCTGAAGCGGAACCGGCACCTCGCCCGGAGGGACGTTCTCCCCCATTTCTTCGGACCATACCGTTCCGTTCCATTCGTGAATGACCTGCTGGCCAGGCGGATTGGCAAGCATAACCCGGCCGTCGGCATCGAACGTGACGACGGCATCCGCCATACTGCGCAGCACGCTGGCCAGATGGTCCCGTTCATGGTGCAAATCCTGGATCAGCTTCTCCAGCTCGCGGGCCATATGGTTGAGCGTATGCGCGAGCTGCCCGATTTCGTCGGTAGAGCGGCTGTGCACCCGCGTGCGGTAATCCCCGCGCGCGATCTGTTCCGCCGCCTTGATCATCTGCAGCAGCGGCTGCGTAATTTTGGTCGACAGGAAAAACGCGAAAAACGTGGACAGCAAAAAACCGATAATCGCCGTAATGACGAACAATACTTTTATGTCATGCGAATTGGATTGGGTAAACGCGATATCGACATACTGCAGCAGAAACATGCCGAGAATGACCAGCACGACCGCCACGAGCAGTATGATCGTCATCCACAGCTTGCCGACGACGCTTCTCCACAGCTTCATCGGTTACTTCGGCACCTCGAGCTTGTACCCGACGCCCCATACGGTCGTAATCATCGCGGCCGCTTCCGGCGAAACTTTGTTCAGCTTCTCGCGGAGTCGCTTGACATGCGTGTCGACGGTCCGCAAGTCGCCGAAAAACTCATAGTTCCACACGTCCCTGAGCAGTTCCTCGCGCGAAAACACCTTGTCCGGCGATATGGCCAAATAATGAAGCAGCTCGTACTCCTTGGGCGTCAGACTGACCTCGTGGCCGCCGGCCGTCACCCGGTGGGCGTCATGCTCGATGACAAGGTGAGGAAACACGATATTGTTGCTTGTACCCGCGTCCTTCGTCAGGAAAGCGGTCGCGGAGGAGCGGCGCAGCACCGCCTTTACGCGGTAAATGACTTCGCGCGGGCTGAACGGCTTGACGACATAATCGTCCGCCCCCACCTCGAAGCCTTGAACCCGGTTCATCTCTTCGCCTTTTGCGGTCAGCATGATGACCGGCGTCGCCTTTACCTGCCGGAGTCTGGAGCATACTTCGATGCCGTCGATTCCGGGCAGCATGACGTCGAGCAGGATGAGATCGTAATCGCTGGCCGTCGCCATGCGAAGCGCCGTCTCCCCGTCTTCCGCCTCCTCGATACGGTACCCTTCTTTCTCCAGATACATCTTCAGCAAACGGCGAATCCTTTCCTCATCGTCAACGACGAGAATGAGCTGATTCTGTTCTGCCATGGACATCGTACATACTCCTCCCTGTCATCGTCTTCGTTTGCGGCCGGCACGCTAAACACCCGCATAGGAATGGAGTCCGGCAATAATCAGATTGACGCCGATCAGCGTAAACATCACGATCAGAAAACCGATAACCGAAAGCCACGACGATCGCAAGCCGTGCCATCCCCGGGAAAGGCGCAAATGGAGATACGCGCTGTAAAACAGCCAGGTGATAAGCGCCCACACTTCTTTCGGATCCCAGCCCCAGAACCGGGACCACGCGATATTCGCCCAGATCATGGCGAAGATGAGAGCCCCGAGCGTAAAGACGGGAAACCCGATCGCGATCGCGCGATAGCTGATTTCGTCCAGATCGTCGGGATCGATCCCTTCCATCAGCGGATGAATGACCGCTCCGAGCGGCTTTCGGAACAGAAGACGGAGCAGTCCGTACAGCAGCGTGCCGTTGATGACCGACCAGATCACCGTGTTCAGCTTGCGTCCGGCATTGACGCCGTTCATCCAATATGGCGCTTCGCCGATCGGTTCCTCGATGCCGAGGAACGGCTGCACGAGCACCGCTTCACTGTTGTAGGGTTTCACAATCGGCGGCAGCGAATACTCGACCGTTTCCGTAATCGTCTGCTCCGCGCCCCGTTCGTCGACAGTCGGGATCTGCTGGGTAAAGGAGGCATGGTATCCCATTCCGCGAAACGCAAAAACCGTAACGATAAAGGCGATCACGACGACGAGCACATACAGCGTAAACTCAATCCACCACTGCGCCCGCCGGGCGTTTTTCGTTTCGCTGTCGAAGTCGGTGACCCTAAGCAGATACATGAGACCGGCCGCGAAGCCTACCGCGAAAAACGCTTCGCCGAGGGCGGCGGTCGTAACGTGAATCTTCAGCCATATCGAATTGAGCGCCGGGATGAGCGGCTGCACCTCTTGCGGGAATACCGACGCATAGGCAACGATAATGATAGTCAGCGGCAGCGTAAACATGCCGAGCAGCGGATTGCGGTAAATCGCGTAAATGACGGTAAAGGCCAGCATAATCGCCATGCCGAGAAACGTCATAAATTCATACATGTTGCTCGTCGGAATCTGTCCGGAGCCGTACCATCTGCTGAAGAAAAACAGAAGGTGGGCGGCAAGCCCCAGCGTCGACACCGTAAAGGCGATCCGGCCCCATCGTTTCAGATGGCGCTCCGGATCGCGGTTGCTCCATTTCTTCCCTGCGATGGCCACGACATAAAACAAGAACGCGAAACAATATAGAAAGAAGGCGACGATAAAAGCATCGCTGCTGAATTCCACCCAATTCATGCTTTGTTCCCCCCGTTATCGAGCGACTTCGGCTCTACCTGTATGCCCATTTTCCCGAGCGCCCAAGCGACGTCCGCGCGCATACCGTACCAGTTTTTGTTCGTATGGGCGCCGAGCGACAGCCTGCCGTCGTCGATGCGCAGCCATATTCTCCGATGATGCCAGTAGGAACCCATCAACAACCCGATCATCGAGATGGCGGCGCCTACCCAGACATAGGGCATCGCCTTGTCCACCCGGACATTCAGTTGCGTCGTATACTGGGAAAACGTAACATCTTCCATGCTCCGGACTTTGATTTCAAAACGTTCGGCCATTTCCCGGTTGATCTTGTCCTGGCCGAACGCAACCTTGTCCTTCTGCAGGGGGAAATACATATACGGTTCTCCGCCTTCCGGCAGTCCGGGACCTTTGATCATAAAGATGAAGGCCGGAGCGTTCGGTTCCCTCGACAGCGTCGTCGGTTCGCCGTTTTTGTCCAATGCGAATTCCATATATTTGGCTTTCAGTTCCAGCGTATACGGCCCGAGCTCGTATTTCAACTCCGGATCGGTCATCGGCAGGTCGAATGGTCCGTACGTTTCGCCGGACCGCTTGTCCACCAGCACCGGCCGGACGGCTTGCAGCCTCGGCCTGTCGTCGTAATTGAACTGGTACAGCTTCAGACCTTCGTACTCAAGCGGGTCGTTCACGATAATATCGTGGCGCTTCACTTCCTTCAGAACCGGCTCCCGCGTCGGATCGCCGCATCCTTCCGTGCAAACATAGAGCACGGCTTTCGTTTCGTACAGCTTGGCCCGCAGCGAGCCTTTCAGCTTTTCCGGAAGTTCCTCGTCACGATAATATTCGACGGTAAACTTCTCGTTTTTCACATAATAATTCGTGCCTTCGATTTGAACCGTTTGCCCTTCCGGTATCGTCACGTACGTATCCATCTGCCAGCCGGGAATGCTTCGGGCCAGCACCGCAAGCAAAAACACGATGAGACCGATATGGTTGACGTACGGCCCCCAACGGCTGAAACGGTTTTTCTCGGCAAGCAGCGCCGTCCCGTCCGTTACGACCCGATAGCGCTTGCGTTTCAGGTGAGCGCCGAAATCGGCAACCCATTTTTCCGGATCGCCGTCAATCGTCGTGTCGAACGCCGTCTTTTGCCGGCGTATAAATTGCAGATGCTTCCGGACCTGCTGCTTGCTGAGCGCCCTGTAAAGCGGCAGCACGCGGTCGAGACTGCAAATGACGAGCGATGTGCCGATCGCCACGAGCAGACCGATAAACCACCAGGACTCGTAAGTACGGGAAAGGCCGAGCATATAATAGATTTTGCCCGGCAATCCGTAGGTTTGCTCGTAATAGACGGACGGATCGATGTTGATGAACGAGTTTTCCTGCGGATAGATCGTGCCGAGCATCGCGCCGACAAGCGTAAGGACAATCATCCAGACGGCAACCTTGACCGAGGAAAAAAAGTTCCAAATGCGGTCGATAAAGTTCGGATTCGCCTTCTGCGACCGGCGGGCCATGCCGTCGTACCTCATCTCGAGCGGCGCGTCGCTCCCGGCCGCCTCCTCCGCAAGCGGCTTTCCGCACGATTCGCACAGTACGGTGGCCGCCGGGTTTTGATGACCGCACTCACATTTGGTATTTTGAAACAAAACAGATATCCTCCTTCGTTCAGGACGCAAGCAGCCGCTCGATCCGCTTATCGATGTCCTTTTCCGTCATCCCCCCGACAAAAATCTCCATAATTCTGCCGTCAGGTTTGACGAAAAACGTCGTCGGATACTGCCGGAGCCCGTATCTTCGTTCGACCATTCGATTGCTGTCGCGAAGAACCGGGAAGTCGAGCTTGAATCGGCTGACAAAGTTACGAACCGTCAAATCGTCCTCGCTCAAATTGATCGCCACGATCTCGAGCGAATCTTTCCATTTTTCGTACTGGCGTTGAAATTCCGGCATTTCTTTCACGCAAGGCGGACAGAAGGTGCCCCAAAAATTAATGACCAGCGCTTTGCCGTCCTTCTGAAAGTCCTGAAGCTCCTTCGCTTCGCCGTTTAAATCGAGAAGTTTGAAATCGGGCGGCCTTTCCCCCGCTTTCAATATTTTATCGTCCGAAGCAAACAACGCCTCGCCGATCGCATAGCCTCCGAGCAGCAAGACGCCGAGCAAAATTACGATTTGAACCGGTCTGCGGGCTTTCCCCACTTCACCTTCACCACCTTCGAAACACGCGGTCGCACGGAATGCAATACTACTATTATAACGAAATTCGGGCGGCGTGGCCGGATGCCGCAGCCGCCTATTTATGAACTTTATGTGTCTGAGCGGCCAAATTCCGCAAGTCCTGAACTTCCTGCTGCGTCAAATGGCGGTATTTGCCTCTCGGCAGCGACTGCAGCGTCAAGTCTCCGAACTTGATCCGCTTCAGCTTCCGGACCGGATGACGGATCGCCTCGAACATCCGCCTGACTTGCCGGTTCCGCCCTTCGGTAATCGTAATCGTAATGGTCGCCTCATTTTTCTCCGTATCGACGTCGTAATATTCCACTTCGGCCGGCGCCGTCACGCCGTCTTCGAGCTCGATGCCCTTCTGCAGCTTTTCGAGCGATGTGCCGTGGGGAATCCCTTTGACGGTCGCCAGATACGTGCGCGGTACATGATGGCGCGGATGGGTCAGCAGGTTCGCTAATTCGCCGTCATTCGTCAGCAGCAGCAGCCCTTCCGTATCGTAATCGAGCCGCCCCACCGGATAGACCCGCTCCTGGATTCCGTGCAAAAAGTCCGTGACGACCTTGCGGCCTTGCGGATCGTTGGCGCTCGTAATGACGCCTTTCGGCTTGTTCAGCATCAGATACAGTTTCTTTTCCGCGCGAATCGGTTTTCCGTTCACCGTAATGACGTCCGTCGCCGGGTCGGCTTTCGCGCCGAGCTCCGTCACTTTTTCGCCGTTTACTTCCACCTGGCCGGCCACAATCAATTCCTCGCATTTGCGCCGGGAGGCCACACCGGCCTGGGCCAATATTTTCTGAAGTCGTTCCAATCGTTTCACCTCATCCTCCATCATACCGATTCGCAAGCGAAAGCACAAGCTTGCCGCTCTCCGGCCGCTCCCGCAGCACAAAAAGGGCTGCCTCTTTCAGCGGAACGCTGAGAGGGCAACCCTTAGTGCCGTCCGTCGGACGGACGATCGGGCCTAACCGAATACGAGCAGACAGATGAAGACGGCGGCCAGAAAGCCGACTGCGTCGGAAAACAGCCCGACCTTCAACGCGTACCGGGTGCGCCGGATGCCGATTGCCCCGAAGTATACGGTCAATACATAGAGCGTCGTATCCGTGCTGCCCTGAATCGTGGAAGCGATTCTTCCAATCATGGAATCGGCGCCGTAGGTTTGAATCAGGTCGGTCGTGAAGGCAAGCGAGCCGGCGCCGGTCAGCGGCCGCAGCAGGCCGAGCGGCAGCACCTCGCCGGGAATCCCGATCCAGCCAAGCAGCGGCCGCAGCGCATCGACGATCGCGTCCATCGCGCCGGAAGCGCGAAACATGCTGATGGCCACCATCATGCCGACCAGATGGGGGATGATGCCGATAGCGGTTCCGAAGCCGTCCTTTGCTCCCTCGGTAAACGTTTCATATACCGGAACTTTCCGAAAAGCTCCATAAAGCGGAATAAAAACGATGATGGCGGGAATTAACCAGACGGACAGCAGCGATACAGCCTCATACATATCCGGCTCTCCTTTCGCACAATCCTTCCCGCTTTCGCATGCGATCCGAGCCGCCGGAAGCGAAAGCCCAGGTCCGGGCCGCTAGCCGGCGCGGCTGCCGGCGTCAGGCGGCTGAGCGGCCCGGTTCGCGCCGGCGTTCCGCTGCGGGGGGCCGGCCGACCGCCTTCGATACCAGCGGTCCGCCGCGATTGCGGCCGCCGTGGCGACGATCGTGGCCGCCAGCGTTGTGCCGACGATATCTGCCGCATTGGCCGATCCGTAATTCATCCGGATGGCGATGAGCGTCGTCGGCACCAGCGTAATGCTGGACGTATTGAGCGCGAGCAGCGTGCACATGGCCGGCGTGGCCGTTTCCTTGTCGGGATTCAACTTTTGCAATTCCTGCATCGCCTTGATGCCCATCGGCGTCGCGGCATTGCCGAGTCCGAAAATGTTTGCGCTCATATTGCTCATAATGTAGCCGATTGCGGGATGGTCTTTCGGCACATCGGGAAAGAGCAGCCTGACCGCCGGGCCGAGCAGCTTCGCCAGCTTGCGGAGCAAGCCGGCATCCTCGGCGATGCGCATCAGGCCGAGCCAGAATACCAAAACGCTGATCAGCCCGAAGCTGACCGTCACGCCGGTCTTCGCTCCGTCGAAAGCCGCGGCGGTCACCGCTTCCATCCGGCCGTTCGCGGCGGCGACGACGAAGCTTGCGACGATCAAGAACAGCCAAATCCAGTTGACCATGATGACAATCCGCTCCTTTCGGCCGCTAATGTCGGAACAGTTGAACGGCGACTGCCTTTACCGCATCGCTCCAAGCCGGCGCTTCTCCCGCACCTGCGGCGGCGGTCGCTTGGTGCGTTCGCCCCGACCGAAGGCGCACGCTGCCCGGATCGTATACCGGCACCGAACCGATGCGGACATCGCCCAAATACCATTCCAGCGTTCCCCGTTCGCCCAAGGCGAACCTTACGCCGTTCGGATCGGCCAGCGTCAGCTTGCTGCGCAACAGCTCCCGTTCCCCTTCCGCAAGCGGATAGCGGAACGTCCGCCCCGGAACGACGGCAAATCCGGCAATCCGCTCTCCCTGTTTGACCACCGTTTGCAGCGGATAATGGGCGAAGCCCCAGTCGAGCAGCTTCCGGTGATCCTCCCAGTCGTTCCCGTCATTGAGTGTGACGGCCGCCAGCCTTTGACCGTTGCGCGTGGCCGAACTGACGAGACAGCGAAGCGCTTTTTTCGTATATCCCGTTTTCACCCCGTCGGCTCCTTCGTACATCGCCAGCATTTTGTTTTTGTTCGTCCAGACATAGTCCCAAGGATCGTACGGGTTCGGCGCCGTCTTGCGCTTCGTGCCGACAATTTCCGAGAAGACCGGGTTTTTGAGCGCATACGCGGTCAGCCTGGCCAGATCGTTGGCCGACGAATAATGGCCTTCCTCATCAAGGCCGTGCGGGTTCCGGAACCGGCTGTTCGCCAGTCCTAGACGTTCGGCCGTCTCGTTCATGAGATAGACGAAGCCTTCCTCGGACCCGCCCACATGCTCGGCGATTGCGGTCGCGGCATCGTTGCCCGATCTGAGCATCAATCCGTAGAGCAGATGATGGAGCGTCATTTTTTCGCCGACTTTCAAGTAGATGGACGATCCCTCTTTGCCGGCCGCCCGCCGGCTTACCGTCGCCACGCTGTCAAGCTTGCCGTGTTCGATCGCGACGATCGCCGTCATAATTTTCGTCAGGCTGGCGATGCGCATCGGCTCGTCCCCGTGCTGGCTGTACAGGATACGGCCGGATTCCACGTCGATCAGCGCCGCCGCCTTCGCATGCGTATAGATCGGTTCCGGAGCGGACGCAGCGGGAGACGGCGTTCCGGCCGCCAAAGCGGCGGCCGCCGCGATGGCCGCGATGCTGCGCATCCAATTGCGTTTGATCATCCGTATTTCCCTCCATCAAGATTCAAGCGGCATCGGGCGGACAACCCTGCCAAGCAGACTTGTACCAATATATGCCCTGGCCTGTACCGTTATGATTACGCAAAAACGGCCAACCAATAGCTGGTTGACCTTGCGCCAATCGCCCTTGCCGCAGTCGCCCGCCGTTAATCGACGATCGTCGCGCTTTCCAGAACGTCGGTTTCCGTTTCGCGATTGCGAATCATCCGCTGAATTTTCTCGAACACTTGCGGCGCCGCGTCGATGACGCGTTCCATCAGATGGGTTTGATTGTCGAGCGGCACCACGCGCACCCCGGTCCCGTTCGCTCCGACGACGAGGAATGCGATCGGCGTAATCGAAACGCCGCCGCCGCTGCCGCCGCCGAACGGAAGCGCCACGCTCGCATTGTGGTGACCGGTCCCGTTCGAAACGCCGGCAGATGCCGTTCCGTCGTTTCGGTCGTCGAAGCGAATGTCGCTGCCGCCTGCGACGAAACCGAAGCCTACTTTGGAAATGGGCATAATAACACTGCCGTCTGGCGTCTGGACGGGGTCGCCGACAATCGTATTGACATCCACCATCTCTTTAATATTCTCCATAGCGGTTTGCATCAGGCCTTGGATCGGATGTTCTGCCATACGATAACGCCTCCCTTCACATTTTTCAAACGAAACACCAGCTGAAGACCGGCAAGAATAGCATATCCGAAGCTGATTTTGGCTATACAGGACCATTGCGTGGAAAAATGAGCCCGGCTGTAATCCGGCTGCACTTCCATGCTGGGCTTCGTTTGCAGACGGACGATGTGCGACAGAAAGCCGATAACGCTGGATTGGATCGTCCAGATCGAGCCGGTTGCCAGCGCCGTCCACATGGCGTCCCCCGTGCCTACCGCCGTATGCCATTTCCATTCCACAAGACGAACTTTGGAGAGCAGCCGCAGCGTCCATCCGGTCAGATTATGAATTTGCCGAAGCATCAGCTGATACCGCTCGATCGACTTCTTTACTTTTTGCCGGTCCAGCTCCATCCTGGCGTCCCGAACCTGGCTGGACGCCAGCCGTTCGCTTTTCCGAATCCGCTCGTATTCGATCTCACTGCTGCCGAGCCTGATGTCGGGCAATTTCCACTGCATTCGAATAAGGCCGAACAGAGCTTTCACCCGCAGCTCCAAATCATCGTTTTCCTGTATCCGGATGAACCGCCCGCTGATGACGACAGGCGACAATAATACGACAATCGCGCATAAAAAAAAGAGACCTGCCGCCGCGAGCCATCCGTAGGGGTATCCGAGCATGGATGTCTTTCCCCCGCTTCCCTGTTGTTGGATGGTTATAGTATGACCCGGCGGTCAAATCTCATTCTTCATGCTGCGCGCCAAGCCGCTCTTGGAGCGCTTCCACTTCGTCGATCGTCATCTGTCGGCCGTCCAGCTTCTCGAACAGCATTTGCGTCTGCTCGTTCAGCAGCTCCTCGGGATCGACCGATTCGGGCTCCGGAAGCGCATCCAGTCCCGGCAAGCCGAAATAGTCGAGGAATGCCTTGGTCGTTCCATACAGGATCGGGCGCCCGATCTGCTCCGCCCTCCCGGTCTCCTCGATCAAATCTTTCGAAATGAGCGACTGAATCGCCCGATCGGATTTGACCCCCCGTATTTCCTCGATTTCGACGCGGGTGATCGGCTGGCGGTAGGCGACGATCGAGAGCGTCTCCAGGGCGGCCTGCGACAACGCCGACCGGGTCGGCGTATAGGCCATCCGTTCGAAATAAGGCGCATGCTCGGGATGCGTCGTCAGCCGGAACGCCCCGGCGACTTCAGCAACCTGGACGCCTCTGCCTTCCCGGTCCAGATCTTCCTTGAGCTCGCGGACCAGCTCGGCGGCAAGGCCGGCGTCCAGCTCCAAAATATCGGCAAGCTGCTTCGGATTCAGGCCTTCGTCGCCGGCCATAAACAGCAATCCTTCAATAATCGACTTCAATTTCGGATAATCCACTTTCCGTAGCTTCCCCTCTCCAATGAATGACGATATCATCGAACAGCCCGTGCTGGAAGCAGCGGATATGCTTCATTTTCATCAGCTCCAGCAGCGCAAGAAACGTGACGACGATCTCCTGGCGATCCATATGCCGGCGGATGAGCCGGGAGAAGCGGACCGTTTCATGCTGCCGCAGCACTTCCACGATATCGCGAATGCGGTCTTTGACCGATATTTCGTCCCGGTGAACGGTGGTGACCAGCTGGCGGCGCGCCGCCTTGCGGAGCGCCTTCTGAAACGCCTTCGCCAGGTCCGATACGTGCAGCCCCTCCACCGGGTTGACGGGAACGACCCGCATGTAAGGGGTCAAATCTTCGGGCTCCCGGGTATAAACGCGACTGCGTTCCAGCTCCATCTCTCTCAATCGCTCCGCAATCTGCTTGTAACGGCGATATTCGACCAGTTTCCGGATCAATTCGTCCCGCGGATCGGGACCTTCTTCGTCTTCCCATTCCGCGAAATCTTCAATAACCGGCGGCTTGGGAAGAAGCTGATGGCTCTTGATCGACAGCAGCGTGGCGGCCATGACGAGAAACTCGCTCGTCACGTCCAGCTCCAGCTCCTGCATCGCGTTCAAATATTCCAGATACTGATCGGTGATTTCGCTGATGGAGACGTCATGGATATCGATTTCAGCCTTGTCGATCAAATGAAGGAGCAGATCGAGCGGCCCTTCGAACGATTCCAGTTTGTACAGCACCGCCATGGCGTCTTCCTCCCGCCCCCGCTTTAGCCTTGCAGCGCCTTCGTCAGGTTGGCCATTTCAATTGCCGCGGAAGCCGCTTCCCATCCTTTATTGCCCGCTTTGGTGCCGGCCCGCTCGATCGCCTGCTCGATCGAATCCGTCGTCAGCACGCCGAATATCGTCGGCACGCCGGTTTTCAGCGAAATCGCGGCCACCCCTTTCGCCACTTCGTTGCATACGTAATCGAAGTGCGGCGTCGACCCGCGGATGACGGCGCCGAGCGTAATGACGGCGTCGTACTTTCCGCTTTCGGCCATTTTCTGCGCGATAAGCGGAATTTCGAAGGCGCCGGGAACCCAGGCGATCTCGATATCGTTCTCTTCCGCGCCATGGCGGCTCAGCGCATCCAGCGCGCCGCTCAGCAGCTTGCTTGTAATGAATTCGTTGAAACGGCCGACGACAATGCCGTATTTCAGTCCTTCGGATACCAGTTTGCCTTCATAATGTTTTGCCATATCCTCTCTCATCCTTCCGCCTGTTGTTGGTCTTCAAACCGCAGCAAATGTCCGAGCTTCGCCTGTTTGGTCCGCAAATAGCGGGCATTGTCCTTGCTTTCCTTCATCTGAATCGGCACCCGCTCGACCACTTCCAGCCCGTAGCCTTCCAGCCCTTTGATCTTGCGCGGGTTGTTGGTCAAAAGCCGCATTTTGCGCACGCCGAGATCTTTCAAGATTTGCGCGCCGATGCCGTAATCCCGCAAATCGGGAGCAAAGCCCAATTTAATATTCGCGTCGACCGTGTCGAATCCCTGCTCCTGCAGTTTGTAAGCTTTCAGTTTATTGATCAGCCCGATCCCCCGGCCTTCCTGCCGCATATAGAGGAGTACGCCGACGCCCGCTTCGTCGATCTGGCGCAGCGCCGCCTCCAGCTGCGGTCCGCAGTCGCAGCGATGCGAATGGAACACGTCGCCCGTCAGACATTCCGAGTGTACGCGGACGAGCACCGGCGTCCGTCCGTCGATTTGGCCTTTCACAAGCGCCACATGCTCCTTGCCGTCGACTTCATTCGTATAGGCGACGGCGCGGAACGTGCCGAAATCGGTCGGCATCTTCACTTCGACGATGCGCTCGACCAGCTTCTCCTTTTCATTGCGATAATGGATCAAATCGCGGATCGTAATCAGCTTCAGCCCGTGCTTCCGCTTGAATGCGACCAGATCGCGGAGACGGGCCATCGTGCCGTCCTCGTTAATAATTTCGCAGATGACGGCGGCCGGCTCGGCGCCGCACAAGCGGGCCAGATCGATCGCCGCTTCGGTATGCCCAGCCCTGCGCAGCACGCCGCCATTCTTCGCGATCAGCGGAAAAATATGGCCGGGGCGGCGGAAATCGTGCGCCCTGGTCTTTCTGTCGATCAGCGCACGGACCGTCATCGAGCGCTCATGCGCCGAAATGCCGGTCGTCGTCGACAGATGGTCGACCGAAACCGTAAAAGCGGTGCCGTGATAATCGGTATTGTGCGCGACCATCGGCTGAAGATCGAGCTCTTCGGCGCGCTCCTGGGTGATCGGTACGCAGACAAGCCCCCGCGCTTCGGTGATCATGAAGTTGATCATCTCCGGCGTCGCTTTTTCCGCCAGCGCGACAAGATCGCCCTCATTCTCCCGGTCCTCGTCGTCGACGACGATCACCGCCTTGCCGAGCATCAAATCGTAAATGGCCTCTTCAATCGAATCGAACCGGATGTCCGGCTCATGTTCTTCCTTGTCTGGCATGCTGATTCAACCTCCTGCTTTGATCCGTAATGGCCGGTCTTATCGTTTCGGCAACGAATTTTACATGAAGCCGTGCTCGGCCAAAAAGGCGGCGGTCACGCCGCCCGTCCGGTCGGCCCGGCCTTCGGTTTCGCGTCCGGCGCCGCCGAAACGAAGCAAATGATCGACATATTTGCCCAGAATGTCCGTTTCGATATTGACCGTATCGCCCGGCCCCTTGTCCTGAAGCGCGGTCTCCGCAAGCGTATGGGGAATGATGGACACATAGAAGGTTCCGCCTTCGACCCGGGCCACCGTCAGACTGATGCCGTCCACGGCGACAGAACCTTGCGGTATAATGTACCGCATCAGTCCGGCGTCCGTCGGGCGGATGCCGTAATTGACCGCATTCGCCTCGTTCTCCCGGGAGACGATCGTCGCGGTGCCGTCGGCATGGCCCTGGACGATATGTCCGCCGAATCGTCCGTCCGCCCGCATCGCCCTTTCCAAATTGACCCTGCCGCCCGGCCGCAGTCGCCCGAGATTCGTATGACGGTACGTCTGCGGCGTCACATCGACGGTGAACGACGAGCCGCCGATCGCGGTTGCCGTCAGACAGACGCCGTTCACCGCGATGCTGTCCCCGACAGCAGCGCCCTCCAATATGCGGGAGGCGCCGATCGTCAGCGTCATCGCCTCGCCGTGCCGCCCGACTCTCAACAGCGTGCCGATCTCTTCGATCAATCCGGTAAACATCCGTTCTCCTCCTCCCGTCCTCTGTAGCGGGGATAACCCGTCAGACACAGATCGCCGCCGATCTTCTCGACCGTCATCTCCTCGAGCCGCACCGCATCGTTCATTTTTTCGAAGCCCGCAAAGGCGAAAGCCGACGGCGATTCCGGCCCGCCGATAATTTTCGGCGCAATGAACAATATGACTTTATCGATCAGTCCGGCTTCAAGCATGGCGCCGTTCAGGATGCCGCCGCCTTCGAGCAGCACCGAGCCGATTTCCCGTTCGCCGAGCCGGCGCATCGCTTCCGCCAAGTCGACCTTGGGGCCGGCTCCGCACGGCACGATTTCGGCCCCGGTGCGCTCCAGCGCTGCGCGGCGGCTCGCGTCGGCGCCTTCCGTCGTCAGGATAACGGTTCTTCCCGCTTCGGCTTCCTGCTGCAGCACCCGCGCATCAGGAGGCGTCCGCAGCGCGGAATCGACGACGATGCGCACCGGATGAAGCGCCGGCACCGACAAGCGGGTCGTCAGCGACGGGTTGTCGGCCAGCAGGGTGCCGACGCCGACCATAATGCCGTCATGCCGGTGACGGAGCGTGTGGACCGCTTCGCGCGCCTCGGGGCCGCTTACCCAGCGGCTGTCCCCGGTGCGGGCGGCGATTCGTCCGTCCAGCGTGCTCGCAACCTTGCAGGTGACGAACGGAAGGCCGGTCGTGATATATTTGTTGAACGCTTCGTTCAGCCGCTTCGCCCGCTCGCCAAGCGTTCCCGTCTCTACCGGGATGCCGGCTTCCCGCAGCTTGGCAATCCCCCGGCCGGCAACGCGCGGGTTCGGGTCCTCGCAGGCGACGACGACGCGCGCCGCGCCGGCCGCGATGAGCGCGTCGCAGCACGGCGGCGTCTTGCCGTAATGGCTGCACGGCTCGAGCGTCACATAGACGGTCGCGCCCCGCGCTTCATCGCCCGCCATCGCAAGCGCATGCACTTCCGCATGAGCGGTTCCGCGCTTCAAATGCGTGCCGATGCCGACGATCCGTCCGTCCTTGACGATGACGCAGCCGACAACCGGGTTGATGCCGGTTTGCCCTTGAGCCCGCGAAGCGAGATCGAGCGCCAGAGACATATAATATTCGTCATTGATGACGTCCATAAAACGACAAAATCACCCCCGGGCGACCGCCGACGGGGGTGATGGGGTTTTTCGGTTCGTATCAGCTTCGAAAGAAAGCATACGCAAACAAAGGTCTGCTCTGTCCGGACATCGCTCCTGCCTCCATATCCTTTACGACCGATCAACCGGCCGCTCGCAAAGGCAGGTGAAAAAAAGAACATGAGCAAACAGACCTTAAGTATGGCACGCAATACCGAAGCGTTCCCCTTCTCCCATCCAGACTATACTGTCGGTCCCGGATTCGCACCAGGTCCACCGTACCGCCTCCGTCCCGCATATCGGGTAAGGAATGGCGGTCCGGGTCACGGACTGACGAAGAAAGTGCAAGCGGTCCGGATGTCCGGTGCCGCGCTTCCCCGATCACCGCCGGTTGGGAATTTCACCCAGCCCCGAAGGAAAGCCGCTAAGATCGTATTCTTATGCGCTTTGCCGGTTAGACGAAAAGCAAACGCCTAACGTTGAATGAAATAGTACCACTTCATCAAGAAAAAAGCAAGCGTTCGCCAGCGCGGCAAGCGCCGTCGGTACGCCCGAGGCCGCAGCGCCTTTCCTGCGCCGGCCGTCGGAGGAGCCCTATCGGGCGCGCTGCCGGGGCGACGCGAGCGAATAAAGCCGCGGACAGCAAGAAAGGCCAACGGCCTGTCGGCCGTTGGCTATTTTTACACCTCGTATACTTCCACCTTGTCCATTTTGTCGCGGCCTTTGAACGCGTCGACATGCTCCATCCCTTTGGACACTTTGCCGAACACCGTATGCTCGCCGTCGAGATGCGGCTGCGGCTGGTAGCAAATATAAAACTGGCTGCCGCCCGTATTCCGGCCGGCATGCGCCATTGCCACCGTACCGCGCTCATGCTTGTTCGGGTTGATTTCGCAATTGATCGTATAGCCGGGGCCGCCGGTGCCGTTGCCCTTCGGACACCCGCCCTGCGCGACGAAGCCCGGAATGACACGATGAAAGACCAGGCCGTTGTAAAATCCGCTGTTGGCCAGTTTCTCGAAATTGCCGACCGTGTTCGGCGCGTCCTGTTCGAACAGATCGATGACGATTTCCGCGCCGTTCTCCATTGTAATTTTCGCTTGCTTTGCCATGCGGTCACGCTCCTTACGCGTTCGGTTATTTCCCGGTCGGCGCTTTGCGCAGCCGCTGCGGGATCACGTCATTGGCGACAATATCGTGCAGCGACTCGCGCTTCACGGCAAGATCCGCCTGTCCGTCCTTCACGAATACGACGGCAGGACGGCGAATGCGGTTATAATTGCTCGCCATCGCATAATTGTACGCTCCCGTGCAGAAGACTGCAAGCAAATCGCCGATATTCGCTTTCGGCAAATCGAGATCCCAGATCAGCATGTCGCCGCTCTCGCAGCATTTGCCGGCGATCGAAACCGTCTCTTCGGCCGGCTCGTTCGCGCGGTTGGCGAGCACCGCTTCGTATTTCGACTGGTACAGCGCCGGGCGCGGGTTGTCCGTCATGCCGCCGTCGACGGCGATATATTTGCGTACGCCGGGAATTTCCTTGGTCGTCCCGACCGTATACAGCGTCGTGCCGGCGTCGCCGACGATGCTTCGGCCCGGCTCCACCCAAATTTCCGGCAGCGGGAATCCGGCCGCCGTAAAATTGGAGATGACCGCGTCCGTAATCGCCTTGACATACTCGCGGATCGGCAGCGGCTTGTCTTCCGCCGTATACCGGATGCCGAAGCCGCCGCCAAGGTTGACGACCTTGAACGTAACGTCCAGCTCGTCCCGCACTTTAATGGCGAAAGCGGCTACTTTGTCTACCGCCATTTTGAACCCTTCCACCTCGAAAATTTGCGAGCCGATATGGGAGTGAACGCCGAGCAGCACCAGATTCGGCTGCTCGATCGCTTCCTTGACGGCGCGATAAGCCGAACCGTTGGCAAGGTCGAAGCCGAACTTGGAATCCTGCTGTCCGGTCGAGATGTAGTCGTGGGTATGCGCTTCGACGCCCGGCGTAATGCGCAGCAGAATATTCGCTTTTTTACCCTTTTCCCCCGCCAGTGCGTTCAGCAGCTTCAACTCGGTAAAGTTGTCCACGACGAAACAGCCGATATTGGCATCCAGCGCCATGACGATTTCCTCGGGCGTCTTGTTATTCCCGTGGAAGTGGATGCGGCCGGCCGGAAATCCCGCCTGCAGCGCGGTGTACAGTTCGCCGTCGGAGACGACGTCAAGCGACAGGCCTTCCTGCTCGGCGATGGCGCACATCGCCATCACACTGAACGCCTTGCTGGCGTATGCGACCTGGAAGTTCAGGCCCGAAGCGCGGAACGCCTCGACATATTCACGGGCGCGCTGACGGACGAGCGCCTCGTCCACGACATAAAGAGGAGTGCCGAATTCTTTCGCCAACTCGGTCGTATCGCAACCGCCAATTTCCAGATGCCCTTTGGCATTAATCTTAGAAGTTCCATGCAAATACATAAATCGATCCCTCTGCTTTCTCCATCGTTCGGAAAAATAAGTTTGCACCTATTTCACCAGTATAGCGCAAACCCGCTTCGGGAGAAATGGATAATTCAGCATTTGATTTGTATTAATCGGTACGCGGCATTTTGTCGCGCTGCTGCGGCCGCAGCAAATTGGGGCGCATCCGGTTTTGCAGCACGGGCGGGCGAATGAGAAAGTTGGCCATCGACCGCAAATCGAACGGAATGAACGGCCACATGTACGGGCGGTTGAACGAGCGCATCGTCACCAGCATGATGAAAATCAGCGTCGTCACGACGATTAAGCCGGGCGCCCGGAACAGCGCGACGGCGATAATGAGCAGCAGCCGCACGATCCGGTTGGCCAGACCGAGCTCGTAGCTGGGCGTTGCGAACATGCCGATGGCGGCGACCGCCATGTAGAGAATCACCTCGTTGACGAACAGCCCTGTCTTCACAGCCACGTCGCCAATCAGGATGGCCGCGATCAACGACATGGCCGTCGCCAGCGGAGACGGCGTATGGACGGACGCCATGCGCATCAGATCGACCCCGATTTCGGCCAGCACGAACTGCATGACGAGCGGAATGTCGCCCGTCTCGTTCGGTCCGATAAAGGCCATGCCGGGCGGCACCATGCCGGGTTCGAGCACGAGCAGAAACCAGAGCGGCATCAAAAACAGCGAAGCGAGTACGCCGATAAACCGGACCCAGCGCAAATAGGTGCCCATGAACGGCGTTTGCCGGTTTTCCTCGGCGTGCTGCATCAGATCGAAGAAGGTGGTCGGCAAAATCATGACGCTCGGGGAGGTATCGACAAAGACGGTCACATTGCCTTCCAGCAGATGCGCCGCCACGACATCCGGCCGTTCGGAGTAGCGGACGAGCGGAAACGGATTCCATCCCCGTTTGACTGTCGCCTCCTCCAGCTGCTTGTCGGCCAGCGGGATGCCGTCGATTTCCACCTGCTTGATTTTGTCGCGAATCGATTCGAGCAGCCGCCTGTCGACGATGTCGTCAATATAGGCGATGCAAACGTCTGTCTTCGTTCGTTTGCCGATTTGCACCACTTCGTATCTGAGCCTCGGGTCGCGCAGCCGTCTGCGCACGAGCGATACATTCGTCATGAGCGTTTCGGTAAAGCCGTCCCGGCTCCCGCGAACGACGCGTTCCAGCGAAGGCTCCTCCGGCGAGCGCGTCGGAAAATTTTTCGCATCGATCATAAGGGCGGCAGGTTCGCCTTCTATGAACAGGACAGCGTTGCCGGACAGAGACGCCGTCACGAGCTTGTTCCAATCGCTCTCGATTTTCACCTGAATGGCGGGAACATAATAGCGGAAGAAATCGTGGAGGGCATCCGCCGACACGGCATCCGGATGCAAATAAGTGAGCCGCTCCAACACTTCCGTCAGCAGTTGGTCCTTGACAAGTCCGTTCATATGCAGAAGCGCGGTTCTTCGCCCTCCGAGCGTCATCTCGCGCACGACGACATCGAAGCTGGTGTCAAGGCCGCATTCTTCCTTCAGCCGTTCAAGCACGCGGTCGATGGACGGCGAAACTTCGTTTTCGCCGTTGTTCCCGCCCGGCGCGCCCGCCTTTTCCATTTCCAGACGGATGCTTTCCGTCTCCTCGAAGCTGTCCATGCCTTCGCGTCCGTCTCCTCCGGTTTCCGCGAAAGGCGGGATCACTTCCCGAATATCGCCAATATCGCCTTCTCCCGTATTTTGCCGCCAATTCGTCATGATGTCACCTCGCAGGTCTATTTATCGCTGATATACAAGCCAGTCGAACAGCGAACCGGCCGTTTTGCCGAGCGCCATCGCCATCAGGAGCGCAACCAGATAATCGGAAAGATTCAGCCGCTTTGCCAAAATCGGAATGACGTTCATCACTTCGGTTAGCGCCGCGGCAAGCATGCCGATAAAAATGCCGTCGATCAATCCGACGAAGCTAAGTGCAGCCCGCGCCGGAACATGAATTTTCCAGTCGAGAAAATCGGCGAACGTCCAGTACAGCGATCCGGCGATAACCGCCGTTTCGAACCAGACCGAATGACGGTAGGCGCAAGCGATCTGGGCGAGCCGCGGGATCAGGTCCAGCACGATCAGCAGGGCCACCATGCCGCTTCCGACGGCGACGCCTCCCGCGATGCCCAGAAAGGCGATAAATCCGTTCGCAGCCCATTCTGCCATCGGAACACCTCCTTATCCGCCCGACTCCGGCTTCCTGCCGTCCACCGGATTTACTCCGCCCGACTTTTTGCGCATTTCGTCGGCAATCACATAGGCGTTAACGTTTTCCTCGTACATATAAAGCTCCAGCTCCAGCGGATTCGGCTCTTCGTTGAACCTCTTCCGGAACAGGTGGTTGAAAAACACCATCATGCCAAGACCGACGCCGAGCGAATACGGGATTTGAAACCATAGCGGATGGTCGACCCGCTCGCCGGTGACAAGCTCCGTAATCCGCATATGGACTTCTTTCATGCTTACGTCGGTATGAAAATTCATGATGGCCAGTCCCGCTCCGAAAAAGAGCAGCAGCCAGGCGAACACGAGGATGTAGAAGCGGGGTTTCGCCGACTTCTCCGCCACCACGACCAGCACTTGCGGTTCGCCGTACGCTTCCACCGTCAGATCGGGCGCGGCCTCGCGGACCGTTTTGACGACCTGCAGCAAATCGATGACGACCCGGTTGCCGTCCTCCTGGCGGTGGCGGTACAGGACAAGCTCCTTCAGTTCCGTCTCCATCCCGATATCGGTGAAAAGGCGGGCCGCGTGGCCCAGCTTGACAGTCTGGCCCGGCCTGATCGATATCCGCTTTCGCAGCCGGATGTAAAGAACGGACGGTTTCGTCGTATTCATGCTGCGTTCACCCTTTATTGCGCACCTTTCGGTTGCATCGTTTGCTTATCGTTAGTATGAGATGACCGCCGACCCGTTAATCGTTTCTTTTCGATTCAAAATATGTAAAAAACCAGATGCGCTATTGCGCAATCTGGTTTCGGATGGACTGCAAAATCTTTTTTTCGAGGCGGGAGACTTGCACTTGCGATATGCCGAGCCGGCTTGCGACTTCCGACTGGGTCTGGTCGCGGTAATAGCGCAAATAGACGATCAGCCTCTCCCGCTCCGACAGCCCTTCGATCGCTTCGTTCAGCGCCATCTTGTCGAACCAACGGTCCTGGGAATCGTCCGCGATCTGATCCATCAGCGTAATCGGATCCCCGTCGTTCTCAAATACCGTTTCGTGAATCGAGGAGGGCGGCTTGTTCGCTTCCTGGGCGAAAACGACATCTTCCGGCGTAATGCCGAGCCGGTCGGCGATTTCCCTCACGGTCGGCAGGCGGCCGAGCGTCTTGGAAAGCTCGTCCCGCGTTTTGCGGACCTTGTTAGCCGTCTCCTTCAGCGATCGGCTCACCTTGAGCGTGCCGTCGTCCCGCAAAAACCGTTGAATTTCGCCGATGATCATCGGAACGGCATATGTGGAAAACTTGACGTCATAGGACAGGTCGAATTTGTCGACCGATTTCAAGAGCCCGATGCAGCCGATCTGGAACAGATCTTCGGGATCGTAGCCCCGGTTCATGAACCGCTGCACGACCGACCAGACGAGCCGGATGTTGCATTGTACGAGCGTATCCCTGGCAAGCGAGTCTCCGGTCTGACTGAGCGCGATAAGCCGTTTCACTTCCGCGTCGTCCAGATACGGCTGCGCGTTATGTTTCCAATCGACATCCATGAGGTCCAACCCCTATGCGCTTAATTGTACAGCGCTTTTTTCGACTCGATGCGCTTCGTCATGGCGATTTGCGTCCCTTGGCCCGGTTCGCTGGACACCTCGAAGCGGTCCATGAAATTTTCCATAATCGTGAAGCCCATGCCCGAACGTTCCAATTCCGGCTTCGACGTATACAGCGGCTGCCTTGCCAGCTCCAGATCCTCGATTCCCCGGCCTTTGTCGATCACGACGATCGATACGGTATCGCCCTCGATCGCCACTTCGATCGTCACCATACCGTCAGGATCGCCGTCGTAGCCGTGGATAATCGCATTGGTCACCGCTTCGGACACGGCCGTCTTCAAATCATTGAGCTCTTCCATCGTCGGATCGAGTTGCGAGACGAAAGCGGCAACCGCCACCCGGGCGAACGATTCGTTCTCCGAGCGTGCCGAAAACGTCAGCATCATCCTGTTGGCTCCGTTCATGATACGACCTCCAGACTTGTGAGCGCCGCGCGCTCATTCTCGTGAATCGTCAAAATTTTGAACAAGCCCGACAGCTCGAACAACCGATACACGTTCGGATTGACGGCGCAGACGGCCATCTTTCCGCCTTTGGCCTTCAACTGTTTGTATCGGCCAAGGATGACGCCAAGTCCGGAGCTGTCCATAAACTGCAGCTCCTTGAGACTGAGGATGATGTGATCGCTATTTCCCCGCAAT
Organism: Paenibacillus cisolokensis; assembly: GCF_050481165.1. Classification (NCBI taxonomy): domain Bacteria; kingdom Bacillati; phylum Bacillota; class Bacilli; order Caryophanales; family Paenibacillaceae; genus Paenibacillus; species Paenibacillus cisolokensis. The sequence goes on along the minus strand of NZ_JBCNFP010000015.1, from coordinate 39,769 downwards.
ATCGCTTCCTCCATCTTGTGGCGCACGATGTCGGCCGTATGATGGTCAAGCTCTCCGCGGAGGCGGACGATCAGCACATTGCGGTAGTGCTCCAATTCCACTTGAAGACTCATGCCCTAAATCAACTCCTCCCCGTGATGAACAAGCAATTCTCCACAGGGAGAAGCTTCTCCTGCCTCCCGACAAAACTAGAAGCAGGACGCTACAACCCGACAAAATCGGCCTCGGACGACGGCATCCGCCAATTCGGCGCCTATGTAAACAGCCCGGCGCACGTCCGTTTGAACAGCTTCCACCAACCCGCCTTGTCTATCGATACCGGCGATTCGACCGGAAATTCCGATATGACGCGGTTGTCCTGATAGACGACGATTCGCCCGATCGGCTGCCCGATCCCGATCGGCGCTTTCAGCACGCCGTCCAGCTTCAGCTCGTGGCGGATATTTTGCGTCGAGGCTCCTTTTTTGATCAGGACGCTGTACGGATGCTTGGCTGTCAGGTTCAAATCCGGCACATCGCCTTTTTCGATTTTCACCTTGCCGATCGGATCGCCTTCTTTCAGGATCGGATAGTTCGTATATTGGGCAAATGCATAATCCATCATCGATCCGACCTCGGCATTGCGGGTCTTCGTGTTCGGTTCGCCCATCACGACGGCAATGACCCGGAAATTGTCGCGCTTCGCCGTCGCGGTCAGACAAAATTTCGCTTCGCTCGTAAATCCGGTCTTCAAGCCGTCCGCACCGCTATAAAATCGGACAAGTTTGTTCGTATTGACGAGCCAGAACGGCTTGGGCGACGATTTGCGCAAGTAATCCTGGTAGAGCCCGGTATATTTCGTAATTTCGGTATGCTTGAGCAATTCTTTGGACATGATGGCAATGTCGTGGGCGGACGTGTAATGATTTTCCGCCGGCAAGCCGCTGCAATTGACGAAATGCGTGTTTTTCAGCCCCAGCTGCTTCGCCTTCTCGTTCATCATGTTGACGAACTGCTGCTCGGTTCCGGCGATTTTCTCCGCAAGTGCGACCGAAGCGTCGTTGCCGGATGCGAGCGCGATGCCTTTGATCATTTCCTCCACCGTCATCTCTTCTCCCGGTTCGAGGAAAATTTGCGAACCGCCCATCGATGCGGCATGTTCGCTGGTCTGCACTTTGTCCGTCAGCTTCAGCCTGCCGTCATCCAGCGCTTCCATCACGAGCAGCAGCGTCATCACTTTCGTAATGCTGGCCGGCGGAAGTCTGTCGTGGCTGTTCTTTTCATAGATGATCGTACCGCTGTCCGCATCCATCAGAATGGCGGACAACGCGGACGGAGCCAGATCGAGCTCGCCCTGCGGAGATTGCTGCGCTTCCTTCTTGTCCTTGGCCGGATCGGGCTCCTTCGCCCATGCGGCGGCAGCCGGCATGGCGACCGCAAAGGCGAGCAGCAAAGCGCACAGCTTCATTACAACAGTTTTCACGGGCTTTATTCCCTCCTGCATGATGATGTTTCCGGCGGGCGCGGCATCAGAAGCCGCAGGCCGTTCTCGGGGTATTGTCCATTTCCAGTTTCACCCTTAACCCAAGAAAATATTCCAAAACGAATGTAAACAAAAAAAGGAAGACCTGTATGGTCTCCCTGTCGCCGGTAATCGGATCGGCCGTAAACGTGGTTCAGGTGCGCTCGCGGTCGCGGCCGCGCAGCCCGGCAAGGCCGATCAGGCCAAGCAGGCCGAGCCATCCCCAGTCGAATCCGCCGTTGTTAGCGGTCGTTCTGGCGCGATAGGTCGTGCCGGTCGTACCGTACGTCGTGGCGCGGCCGTTGCCGTTCATCAGACGGTCGCCGCTGTAGCGGTACGTGCCGTCCGTGCCGTAACGGTTATTGCGGTCCATGCCGTACGTATCGTACGTATTGGTGTTCACTTCCGCAAACCGGTTCACCCTGCTTTTCGTATCGTTTACGCCATATGCATTGATTCTTGCGCCGTCGGCCGTGCCCGATTTCGACGCCGTATCCCCCGCCGCGTGCGCGGGAACAGCGAGCGTCAACGCAAGGCATGCCGTGAGCGCAAAACCGCTCAGCCTTTTGTTCATGAACGCAGGTCTCCTTTGTATTATAAAGTGACGGGATACGAAATCCGTTCCCTTGCTTTGTTTTTCTCCTGCGTTCCTGAACTCATGCGGACCGGGAGCGGTCAATATCTGTAAAATGCGGCCGATTGCCGGAAATCGAGTCATATCGTTTTCTGGCAATTCCGCTACCGGGCGAATATATGCCGGCCGATCGTCACGATCGGCTCCAGTGTTCGGATCCTGTCCGATGTGGCAATATCCGGATTATAATAATATAACGCCCCGCCGGTCGGATCCCAACCTCTTACCGCTTCCAATGCGGCGCGGTAAGCGGTATCGTTCGGCTCCAGCTCGTATTGCCCGTCCGCGACCGCCGTAAACGCGCGCGGCTGATGAATGACGCCGCTCACGGTATCGGGGAAGCCTTCCTCCCGAACCCGATTCAGAACGACGGCGCCGACGGCAACCTGCCCCGCAAACGATTCGCCCCGGGCTTCGGCGTGAATAATGCGGGCAAGCTGTTCGAACTCGGCGCTTCCGACCGGGACTGCCGGCGAATTCGTCCACGGTTGATGCCCGGCCAGTCCTTGCGTTATCATTCCGGCATACCGGCCGTATCGTTCCGCCGGATCGGCGGTCATCAAACGATAAAAAGAGCCGCTGTCCCCGGCAGTAGTCTGCGAAACCGAGCCGTATGCGGCCGGCATAAAAACAAACAGTACGCAAGCCGCAAGAAGCGCTCCGCGTACCGTTCGGTCAAAGGCCTTGTTCACGAAGCTCTCCTCCTCCCGTCATGCGGATATCGAAGGAACAAGACTTGTGACGATTGTAACACGGCGCGTTTCGCGAACGTAACCTGCAGATTTTTCCGCATCCAAAGGATCGATAGAACCTCTATCATTTGTCAACGAAACCGCCAATAAGATATGATAGGGACATAAACGATTGCAGAATCGGGTGAACAACTGAAAAATGGGATACGAAACGCTGCTGGCGATCGTCGGCGATTGGGGCCAATACACTTTCTTTATCGTGCTCTGCCTCGGCCTTATCGGCTTGCCGATCCCGAACGAGGTCGTCGTGATGACCGCCGGCCTGCTAGCGGTCAGCGGCATTCTTCCGCCGGTTCCGACATTCGCCATGACGACGCTCGGCATTATGTCGGGAATGACTTTCGGGTATTCGGTCGGCCGCTGCGCCGGCCACCAGTTCCATGCCCGGCTGGCGCGGAGAAAAAGCATCGGCCAGTTTCTGGCAAGGGCACAGCAACTCGGGCAAAAATACGGCGGGTATGCGATATGCCTGAGCATCTTTCTTCCGTTGCTAAGGCATGTGACCCCTTACGCGCTCGGACTGAACCATATGATCTACGGCACATTCGCCCTGTTTGCCTACAGCTCGGCTTTCATTTGGACTTCCATCTATTTTGTGCTCGGGATGTTCGTCGGGGATCGCGTGGAGGAAATCGGACAGCTCATTTATCAATACGGTCTTGTCGTCATCTGGATTCTGGCTGTCGGTTTCGCGCTATTCATGGCCGTAAAATATTTCAGCGTCCGCCGCAAAGCGAAAAGCAAAAGTCAGTAACGGAAAACGGGAGTGGATGGGATTCATGAACGTGATGCGCGCAGCAACGCTTGAGCAGCTGCAGCAATGTCTGGCTATACGCGAGGAAGTATTCGTGAAGGAACAAGGAGTCGACCCGGCGATCGAAATCGACCGTTATGACGATTCGCCGTTGGCATGCGTCCATTTGCTGCTGACGGTCGAAGGTCAGCCGGCCGCAACGGGAAGAATAATACGATATGAGGAGCGGACGGCCAAGCTGCAGCGGATTGCCGTTCTGCCCGAATATAGAGGCATAGGGGCGGGGCGCCGGCTCGTCGAGGCGATGGAAGAGCAAGCCTGGCGTGACGGATTCCGGCGCATCGTGCTCGACGCCCAATGCCACGCCGAGCCGTTCTATGCCAAGCTCGGCTACCGGACCGTCTCGGACGAGCCTTTCCTGGATGCCGGCATTCCGCATGTCCGCATGACGAAGCTGGAACCGGCTTTCCATCCGGAACCGTTGTCATGACGGTTCCGGATTCATGCTCTCCAGCGCGGCCCCGACAAGCTTGTCGAACAGCTCGTCGTCTTCTTCCAGCCGTTCCTCGACGGCCATAATTTCGCTTTCGACGCCCGATTTGCCGTAGAAGAGCAGGCTGTAACCCCAATCCTCCCCGCTCTTGCTGTGCAACGTCAGTTCATAGGGCTGGGAATGCCCTTTCGCCTCGAATCGCACCGTTCCGACATAACCGTCGGCATCCCGGGACATTTGCGCTTCCAATATTACGATTTCCATTCGCATTCCGCCTTTCTCTCTTCGTAAATCATCGCAGATCGATCCGCAGAAGCCTGTCGTCTTCAGGTTTAGGCCGCCCCCTGCCGTCCGTGTTGCCGGTCAGAATATAGGCGGCGTCTTCCGTCAGCAGCACATCCCTCAGCCGCCCTTCGCCTTCCAGCAGCACTTCGACATCTTCGCCGCCGGGCGTGTAACGGACAAGCCGGTTGCCGGCCAATCCGGCCGCCAACACCCGACCGTCCCGGTCGACCGCCATGCCGGACGGCGCGAGCGTATCTTCTCCGGTATGATACAGAGGAGGAATCATCCCTTCCCGGCTTTCATCGCCGATCGTCTCCGGCCAGCCGTAATTGCCGCCCGGTTCGATGGCGTTGATTTCATCATGGCCGCCGGGCACGGAGGAAGGACCGTGCTCCGTACTGTAGAGCGTCCCGTCGGTTGCCCAGCCGATGCCTTGCGGATTGCGGTGACCGTAAGAATAAACATAGGAACCGGGAAACGGATTGTCTTCGGGAACGCCGCCGTCCGGTTTCATCCGCAAAATTTTGCCGCCTGGGCTTTGCAAATTTTGCGGCAGCTCCTCGTCGCCCGCATCGCCGGTCGTCGCATAGAGCATGCCGTCCGGTCCGAACGCAAGCCGCCCGCCGTTATGGATTACGCCTCCCGGAATGCGCTCCAGCAGCGCGTCCTGCTCGCGCCAGCTCCCTCCTTCCGGCACAAGCGATACGATCCGGTTATACGTCCTGCCGCCATCCCGGTATGTATAGTAAGCATAAACGGTCTGCGTGCGGGCAAAATCCGGAGCCAGCGCCAACCCCAAAAAACCGCCCTCGCCCTGTTCGTAAACCGGCCGGCCGAGGCGGACTTCCTGGCGATCGAACGAGCCGTTAGACGCCACAACGATATGTCCGCCGCGTTCACTGATATAGAACGTTTCCCCGAACCGCTGAACCGACCATGGAATCCGCAGTCCGGACACCACCGCCGCAGGGCCGCCCCCGGATTCCCGCTTCGGTTTTGACGCTTCTTCTTCCGCGCGCCCCGGACCCGTAACCGTTTCGGCACCGGACGAAACGTCGGGGACAGCCTCCCGCATGCAGGCGGGCAAAAGCAGCGCCGCGGCAAGCAGAACAAGCGCGATCCGATCTTTCATCGCATCTCAACCCTTTATTTCCGGTTTTTGTTGACAATATCCATTGTACACCAAAAATGCGCCGCGGCCCAAGCGGGCGGAAAAACAAAAAAGGGGCGGGAACAAAACCCGCGCCCTTCGATTGAAAGATGTCTTCAAACGTGGTACACTAAAAGATGCGTTCAACCAGTTGTTGATTAAATACGCAATTAGTCAATTCTAATTATAACACTATGGAAACATGATGTCAAGCATGGGCAAGGAGCGGAAATTTCAATAAACATTTACGGAGGTTGAAGCATGAGCGTTACGGATCAGGAACGGTTGCACGAACAGCGCCGCGTCGACGATGTCAGGGAGAAGCTGCGGCGCGGCATTGAACGGGACGAACCCATCGTGTCCGGACTGCGGAGCCAGGTCGTCGAAATGCGCAAAAATTTTTGGGACGACGTCACCGTCAACCTGTCGACAGGCGACGATATACTCGAAACGGCGATCAGCATGAAGCAGCAGGCGGAAGTGCTTTCCGAGCGCGAGCGCAGCCACCGGCATTTGCAGGCCAGATTGAACAGGATGAAGCGGCTTTATCCTTCGCCTTATTTCGGGCGGATCGATTTCAGGGAAGACGGCGAAGCAGAGGCCGAACGGATCTATATCGGCATCGCTTCATTCGAGGACGAGGACGATGGAACATACCTCATATACGATTGGCGCACGCCGGTTGCGAGCCTGTATTACGATTATGCGCCCGGTCCGGTACAGTACGAGACGCCTGCAGGCACGATCGGCGGCACGATGGAGCTGAAGCGGCAGTTTCAAATTCGCGACGGCGTCATTCGCGCGCTGTTCGACACCGGCATTACGATCGGCGACGAGCTGCTGCAGCAGGTGCTGGGCAAAGGCGCCGAATCGCGCATGCAGTCGATCGTAGCGACCATACAGCAGGAGCAAAACCGGATTATCCGCAACGACCGTTCCCGCATGCTGATCGTCCAGGGGGCTGCGGGAAGCGGCAAAACATCGGCCGCGCTGCAGCGCGTCGCGTACTTGCTCTACAAGCATCGCGAGCGGCTGACAGCCGACCAGATGGTGCTGTTCTCGCCCAATCCGCTGTTCAACAGCTACGTCTCCTCCGTTCTTCCGGAGCTGGGCGAAGAAAATATGCAGCAAACGACATTCCAGGAATATCTGGAGCATCGTCTCGGCGACGTCTTCCGGCTGGAAGACCCTTACGATCAGATGGAGTACATGCTGACCGCCCGGCATGAACCGGATTACGAGGCGCGAATGGCGGGCATCCGCTACAAGGCGTCGGAGCGGTTCCTTGCAGCCGTGCAATCGTTCGGGAAACGCCTTCTTGCGGGCGGCATGGCGTTCCGCAGCATCCGTTTTCAAGGGCGCACGCTCGTATCCGCCGAAGAAATGGAACGGCAGTTTTACAGCTGCGATTCGGCGATCCGGCTTGCGAACCGGGTTCATCTGCTCAAGGAATGGCTGCTGCAACGACTGAATGAACTGGAGAAGGCGGAACGGTCGGCCGACTGGGTAACCGAAGAAATGAATTACCTCGACAACGAGCAGTACCAGCTAGCTTACAACCAGCTGCGCAAACGGCAAAAAGGCAAGGACCCGGCCTTCGACGACGCCGTTCAGGAGGAGGAGCTGATTCGCGCCTATCTGGTAAAGGAACGTTTCAAACCGCTTCGGCGAAGCGTGAAGCGGCTCCGGTTTGCCGACGTCACGTCCCTCTACCGTCAATTGCTGAACGATCCCGAAACGGCAGCCGATTTCGAGGCGTTTGATCACGGGGCCGGCACATGGCCGCAAATCGCCGAAGCATCGATCCGGCGGCTCGACGCCGGCGAGCTGGCATACGAGGACGCGACGCCGTATCTGTATTTGAAGGAACTGGTCGAAGGATTCCAGACGAACAATACGATCCGTTACGTGCTGATCGACGAAGCGCAGGACTATTCGCCGTTTCAATTCGAGTTTTTGAAACGGCTGTTCCCGCGCAGCCGAATGACGGCGCTCGGCGATTTTAACCAGGCGATCTTCACCCATGCCGTGGAGCTGGCAAGCGGGGATACGCCGATCGCGCGTCTGTTCGGCGAAGCCGAAACGGAGCGGATCACGCTGCGGCGCAGCTACCGTTCGACCCGGGAAATCGTTGAATTTACGCGGCAGATGCTGCCGGACGGCCACGAAATCGAGCCGTTCGACCGGAGCGGGGGCTTGCCGGCCGTCGTATTCGCAGCGAACGAACAAGCGCGGATCGAAGCGATCGCCAGCGATATGGCGGATCTGCTGACCGAGGGCTTCGGATCTGTCGCCGTCATTTGCAAGACGGCAGCGGAGAGCGCTGCGGCCTACGAAGCGCTGAAGAACGTTGGCCCGCATCTGACGCTGGTCGACAAGCATACCGCCTCGTTCGAGCAAGGAACGGTCGTCATTCCGTCCTATTTGGCCAAAGGGGTGGAATTCGACGCGGTGCTCATCTTCGACGCGTCGGCGGAGACATACGGAGCGGAAAGCGAACGCAAGCTGTTCTATACCGCCTGCACCCGGGCGATGCACCGTCTGCGCCTGTATGCCGTCGGCGAACCGACTCCGTTTCTGGCCGGCGTCTCGCCGTCATCCTACAGCGTCGTCGAACGGCCATAACGTTAGAGACAGACAGCCCGCCGCCAGCCGGCGCTCGATGAACGCCTATCCCCTCTCCCGCATAGACTGGACTGCAAGCCTAGTTTTACGGGAGAGGGCGGTTCAGAATGGATATCCATTTGACGGCGATTCATTGGGTATACCTAAGCTTTATCTTGGCGATTATCGGGTTTATGGCGATGCGCAGAGACACATCGCTCATCTGCATCGTCGGCATTTTCGCCATCGGCTTGCTGGCCACCGGCCGTGTCGGCCCCTCGGTCAGCGCCGTATTCGAGAGCTTCATCTTTGCGATCAAAGAGCTTATCGGCACGATTCTGATCATTTCGATCATCGTCGCGATGAGCCGGATACTGATCCGTACCGGCATCAACGAAACGATGATCGCTCCCTTCGCCCGGATGCTGCGCACGCCGGCGCTCGCCTATTGGGGGATCGGCCTGATCATGCTTGTCACGTCGTGGTTTTTCTGGCCTTCCCCCGCCGTGGCGCTGATCGGCACCGTCTTGCTTCCCGTCGCCGTGCGCGTCGGTCTTCCGGCGCTGGGCGCCGCCATGGCGATGAATCTGTTCGGACACGGCATCGCCCTGTCCGGCGACTACATGATTCAGGGCGCGCCGAAGCTTACGGCGGATGCCGCGGGCTTGCCCGTTGCGGACGTCATGGCGGCCAGCGTTCCGCTCGTCGCGGTGATGGGCGTCGTCACGACCGCCGCCGCGTTCTGGATGATGCGGCGCGATATGCGCAGCGGCACATGGCGAGACGGAACCGTATCCGCTTCGGATTCTTCCGCTGCAGAACGTCCGGGCGACGGCGGCGCGAATGGCGCCGCTTTGTTGTCTCCCCGCGCGAAGCGAACGCTGGCCGTCGCCATCCCGCTGCTGTTTGCGGCCGACGTCGCCGCCCTGGCGATATGGAAATTGCAGGGCGGCGACGCTACGGCGCTCATCGGCGGAACAGCGCTGCTGATCATGATTGCCGTTACGCTGCTGGCGCACCTCAACCGCGCATTGGAGAAGACCACTTCCTATCTGATCGACGGCTTCGTCTTCGGCTTTAAAGTGTTCGGGCCCGTTATCCCGATCGCCGCCTTCTTCTACCTCGGCGACTCGGCGTTCGCCGCCCTGTTCGGCGACAAGCTCCCCGCCGGTTCGCACGGTATCGTCAACGATCTCGGCGTTGCGCTGGCCGGCACCGTACCGGTGAACGGCGCCGTCAGCGCCGTCACGCTCACCACTGTAGGCGCCGTTACCGGTCTTGACGGTTCCGGCTTCTCCGGCATTTCACTGGCCGGATCGGTCGCCAATCTGTTCGGTACGGCGATCCACTCCGGCACCGCGACGCTGACGGCGCTCGGTCAGATCGCGGCGATCTGGGTCGGCGGCGGTACGCTCGTGCCGTGGGCGCTCATCCCGGCAGCCGCCATCTGCGGCGTCGATCCGTTCGAGTTGGCTCGCCGCAACCTGAAGCCGGTCCTTCTCGGCCTTGCCGTCACGACGGTCGTCGCGATGTTCCTGATCTGACCGACCGCCAGAGCAGCCAACCGGCGGCAAGGACGGCTGCTCCTGCGGCGATCCATAGCGCCGGGCGCATGCCGCTCCGTGCCGTCTGATCCGGCGGCACGGAGCCGGTTCCAAGCGCTTTCAAATCTTCGGCCGCGGCGGACAGCTTCGCCGTCCGCTCGCACATGCCGGTCGCCAGGCCGTTTTCGTCGCTATAGGCATAAACGATATAATCGGCGCCGGCCTCGAACGGAAAACCGCAGGAAGCGCCGTCCAATGCCGTTCGGACGACCGTCCGAGGGCCGACATCCCCTTTCCACACCTCGGTAACCTCGAAGCTTACTTTTACCGGGTCGGCGCTCGATCTTACGAGCCCCCACCCCGGCTGCTCGATGGCGGTCACCTTTCCGGCAAAGATCGCCGTCTTTCGCCGCAGCTCCTCCCGGATATCCGGTTTGGCGGCGCAGGAGCAGGCATGAGCCGGCTGCGGCACGACGAGCAGCGCCGCGGCGAACGATACGAACAGCATGACGGCCAAGATCGTCCGAACGCGTTCCAATGAGGACTCCCCTTTCGCAAGCGGCCAGAAGCGCCGTTATTTTACCGACACAGACGTTGCCCGTTCCGGAAAAGTTGCGCGGCGCAACCGCCCGCGGAAATACGATGCCGGAAAGAAATAAGAGCGCGGATGTTGCCGGCAAGCCGACACCGCGCTCTCATTTCTTTCCGGAATTATAAAATAACAAAAAAGAATACAGCAGCTAAAAGAAAACGGTATACCGCAAACCAGGTAAAGCTGATCCGTTTAAGCAAATTGATGAAGGTGACGACGGCCAACATGGCAACGAGGAACGATGCGACGAGACCGGTCAGGAAGAGCGGCCAATCAGCCCAATCGAGATATTCCCAGCTTTTGTACAAATCGTATCCGCTCGCCCCGAACATAATCGGAACGGAGACGATGAACGTAAATTCAGCCGCCGCCGTCTTGCTGGCGCCGAGCAGCATGCCCCCGGAAATGGTCGAGCCGGAACGCGAAAAACCCGGCCACAACGATAAAATTTGAAAACAGCCGATGCCGAATGCCTGTCTGTACGTCAGATCGTCGAGCGTCTCCGCCGTAATCCGCCGGTTTGCCTTCTCGGCAACAATCATCAGAATGCCGCCGGCGACAAGCGCCCACACGACGGTCATCGGACCGAACAGATACGTTTTGATCGGGCTGTAGAACAGCACGGCCGCGACGAAGGTAGGGAACATCGCCATGACGACGTGCAGCGCATTCAAACCTTTCGACTTCGCCAAATTAAAGTTAAGCAGCGACAGGAAACGCCGCCTGTACAAAACTAGCACCGCCAGTACGGCACCGAGCTGCACGACGATTTCGAACGTTTTGGCCCGTTCTCCGGTAAAATCGAGCAGATGCGCGGTCAGAATCATATGTCCTGACGACGATACGGGCAAAAACTCGGTCAAGCCTTCCACAATTCCCATTATAATCCCAATCCAAATGTCGCTCAGGCGGCATCCCTCCATCCGTTCTCTCTGTGTGCCGGCCGGCATCCGCCGATCCGGCTCCGGCTACAAAATGATTCGGCGGCGGCCCGCAATTTCCTGCTAGTAGCCGACTTCGACGGCGGCGATCACGACATAGATCAGATCGTTCCGGTCGCCCTTGTCCGGCAGCACGATGCCGCTTGACGTCAGCATGCCGCCCTCCGTTACCACAACTTCGACCTCTCCGTACGGGAGCTGCGCCTTCACCGCATCCGTATCGAGCTTGTCGCGGTCGCAAGGCACCGCAAGCTTGACGCGCACCTTCATCGAGTCCAGACTTCCTCCCGGAAGGATGGACCTAAGTCCTGGCATCGAATTGCGATGAATCGCATTGCGCACGGCGCGAACGGCCGCTTTCGTCACATCCTGGCCGTGCAGGTCGGTCCCCATTCCGATTTCGATAAACAGAATCTTTTCCACCGGATTTTCCTCCATGATCGTTTTCGCAGATTTTTAAAACGTATCGCATGACTATCGCGTATGAACGACCGCGAGTCCTCGATAAATTCTATTACAATAAAGAAACATATTATTTCTGTCATTTCAATCATTTTTTCCTGCGAGGCCGATCCGGACGGTCAATCGAATCCGTATTAGAGCGCCGCCGTGAGCGCGCGATACTCCTTCGGCGTCATTCCTGTGTACGATTTAAATACGGAAACAAAATATTTATACTCTTTGTAACCGACTTCATTTGCGATTTCGAACACCTTCTCGTGTGTGGTGGCGAGCAGGTGCTTCGCTTGCTCCATCCTCAGCTCATTCATGTATTCTTTGAAGCTCTTCCCTGTGCTTTGCTTGAAAAGGAGGCTGAAATAGCTTGGCGTAATTTTCAGCCATTCCGCGATTTCCGAAGCCTTCACATCATCTCGGTAATGCTCGGACAAGTATTTCTTCACAATCCTCGGATCCTGTACGCTCCCGTAAGGAAATCCGAGCATATCCGGCGTGACGATCGGTTCGTCCTTCACATGGGTAAAGTTGACGCCGTCGTCGCTCACAAGCAGTCCCAAGAAGTTTTTGCAAGGCGTCAAAGAGCCTGCCGTGCGTTCAATCATATAAAATTTGTCGTTGTGAATGATGACGGCGGGATTAAATACGGTCGCTTTCCGCCATTCAAATAAGCCGGGAACAACGATAGGATTTTGCGGATGCCTGGTAATGCTCAGCATAGATCCCCCTGATGTGTTCAATGTAAATTATTCGATTTCGACAATTAACTCGATCTCAACCGGAGTGTTAAACGGCAATTCATTGGCGGAGATGGCGGAACGCGCGTGTCTCCCTTTCTCGCCGAACACCTCAACCAACAGCTCCGATGCCCCGTTAATGACAAACGGCTGCTCGACGAAACCTTCCGCAGAGTTGACAAATGCAAGCATCTTCACGACTTGTTTCACGCGATCCAAATCGCCGATATGCTCTTTCAAAACGGCCAGAATATTGATCATGACTTGTCGCGCCGCCTCTTTGCCCTGCTCGACGGTCAGATCTCCGCCTACCTTTCCCTCATACAGCAATTTGCCGTTTTTCCGGCAATCGCATCCGGACGTATAGACCAGATTGCCAACGGTTTTGGCCGGAACATATTCCGCCACCGGCTTCGGAACCTTTTCCAGCTGAATGCCCAGCTCTTCCAATCTTTTTTCCACATTTGCCATTTGAATTTCCTCCTGATCACAAGTTAGATATGACGGCTGCAGCCGTCGTGTACGCAATGATGTTGTGCGGGAATGAAGCTTCCCACACGTTCTTGCGTATGGCGCTTTCCGGACACCGTCACCTTTCCGTTGACGATCGTGCAAGAGATGCCGTCCGGAAATCGGATGGGCTCCTGATAGGTTGCCGTATCGCGGATCGTATCCGGATCGAATACGACAAGATCGGCCGCATATCCGGGCACCAGCAGCCCGCGTTTGCCGAGCTTGAAGCGCGATGCCGGAAAAGACGAAACCTTGCGGACAGCCTGCTCCAACGTCAGCAGCTTCTCATCGCGGACGTACTTGGCAAACACCTTCGGAAACGTGCCGTACGACCGCGGATGGGGCTTGCCGGTCACGCAGCCCAAGCTGTCCGACGCAATCAAGGATTTGTCGTATGCGATCACTTTTCTGACATCCGCTTCGGACATATGGAAATAGACGATGGATAGATTCCCCCCTTCGCGGATTAACAGCTCCATCATCGCATCCTCGGGATCCTTCCCCATCATTTCGCTGATTTCCAGCATGTGCTTTCCTTCAAGAGCACGTCCTTCCGCGGTCCGGGCGGCCGAAATATAGACGCTCTGCCAGCCTGTGGAATGGATCAGATTATCCCAATCCTCCTGTTCCCGGCGAAGTTCCCGCTTGATCCGCTCGCGAACGGACCGGTCCTCAAGCCTCTCCAGCACGGCCGGAATGCCGCCTTCCAAAGCCCACGGCGGCAGAATGGTGGTCATCATCGTCGAGCCGGCATTATACGGGTACACATCACAGGTAACGTCCATTCCGCGGCTCCGGGCGTCCTCGATCAAACCGATCGCATCCTCGATTTCCCCCCAGTTGGCCGCTCCCGCCGCTTTCAGATGGCTGACGTGCAGTGACACGCCGCTTTGTTCGGCGATCCAAATGACTTCCTTCACGGAAGAAAGCAAATTGTTGCCTTCTCCGCGTATATGCGTGGCAAGAAGACCGTTGTATTTGGCGACTACTTTGCAGAGCTCGGCCAATTCTTCCCGTTTCGTATAGCTGCCCGGGGCATACAGCAGGCCGATCGACAACCCGAGCGCCCCCGCTCGCATCCCTTCCTCCAGAAGCGCCTTCATATCCTGCAATTCGCTCTCCGTTGCCGGCCGGTTCTCAAAGCCCATCACCGAAATTTTTAACGCTCCGTGGGCAACATAGGTGGCCACGTTTTCCGACGGCCTGGATTTCGACAGGACGTCGATATATTCTCCGACGGTCTCCCATTGCCATTCCCACTCCGTCGTGCCGATAACCGAAGCGACGTAGCTTTTCAATTGCTCCCTGGTCTTTTGTAAATAAGGAGCCGGCGCAAGACCGCAATTGCCGACGACCTCCGTCGTGACGCCTTGTTGCATTTTTACTTCGCTGAACGGCTGGTCCAGAATCAGGAGGTCTGAATGGCAATGGCCGTCGATGAATCCCGGCGCAATTACTTTTCCCTCGGCGTCGATCACTTCCCTGCTCTCCTGATCCAACCGCCCCGTTGCTGCAATCAGCCCGTCTTTGATGCCGACGTCGCCGAAATACCATGGGTTTCCGGTTCCGTCCACCACTCTCCCGTTCTTAATCAACAAGTCGAGCATCACGCTTCCCCTCCTGTATGTGCTATGCCAGCATCCCCCGTGCGGATACGAGGATTTGCCGCCATTGCCCGTCTTCCTTTAACCAAACGGCATTGTGCAGATTGACCGTGGAACAAATGTGATTCGGGATAATGTCCAGCGTGTCCCCGATGTTTAATCCGTGCGGAGCCGTTGAAACGATGATCCCGTGTTCTTCGTTCATGCGTTCCAATACCGCATCCGGGTGGCCGACAATTTCTCCGAACCCTTCCATAAACAATGGCGGCTTTCCCGGCTGCACGTCGGTAGCGAACGTTTTGCTTCCCCCGTCGATGACGGCGCGGAACGGAGAAGGCACGCTGATCACCGTCACTCTCACCTTGGCGGCAATGTCCCCGCGTTCGCACACGCCCATGCGGAGCAGCATCCGGTCGTTGAAAATATACGTGCCCGGCCGAATTTCCGTCACGCCCTTCACCGCTGCGGCGAAAGGCGCCGTCGGGGAAGAACCGACGCTGACGTGCCGAATATCAATGCCGGCCGACCGCAATCGGTTTGCGGCTTCAACCATAATCCAGCCTTCCTCCCGGCCTGCCGCCTCCAAATCCGTTGTGGCCTCTCCCCGCAGCACCGCTCCCTTGAACGTAAAAATTCCGTTCAGCTCGACGCCCGGCAACTGCGAAACGGCCCTTCCCACTTCAAGCACGTCATCGGGAGAAATGCCGGTCCGTTTCAGCCCCGTGTCGATTTCCAGCCGGACCTGCAGCCGAAGGTTCGCCTCCTCCGCTTTCTTCGATAATGCCCGAGCCCCTTCCACATTGTCCACCCCGACGGAAATGCGGTTCTGTTTGGCCAGCGCGATCACGCGGTCGATTTTGGACGGAACGACAATCGGGTACGCGATGAAAATATCGTCGATTCCCTGTTCGGCCATCACTTCCGCTTCACTGACCTTCGCAACGGTGATGCCCTTCGATCCGGCCTTTCGCTGCTCCACGGCAAACTCGGGGATTTTATGGGTTTTGATGTGCGGCCTAAGCTCTACGCCGTTAGCCGCGGCCATCCCCGCCATCCGCCTTATATTTCGGCTCATAACCTCACGATCGATGACAATACAAGGTGTCTCAAGCATGCAACCGCTTCCTTTCCCTGTTGTCAAATAACTCATTGCAAAGATTATATAATTGATGGCATTTGCGCGGTATCCCACATTTTTAATAAAACATCCGTTAAATTGCATGCGCTTTAAAAAAGTACGGGCAAGGGATGATCTCCGTACTTCTCATGAAAAAAACGACTCCGTCGTCGGAGGGCGGCACTGTTTCGCGACAACTGCTCATACAAGATGGCGGCCAGGGCTCTATTCCCTCGCACACCCAACCGCTGGGCGCCTGATTGCGAAGCTCCAGGGCTTATTCGTCCGCTCGTACCCCGCTGTGAACGGCCACCAGTCCCGAAATGGCTTGCTTTACTCCGGCTCCGCGGCGGCCGGCATCCAGAAGATGAGACCATAAAAGGGCAATGCTGCAAAAGTGCAGCTTTTTCGGGCGTAAAATAACCACAACGCGAAAATTTTTGCGATTATACAGTTTTTTTGATCCGTTCAAGCCAAACAAGCGAAAACTGCCAAAAATTACTGTATTTTCGCAGGATTTTGCACCATAGTCATCTGTTCGGGCCAAAGTTCCTGTATTTTTGCAGCTTTTTCGCCAAAGCAATCTGCCGGGAGAAGGGGGGGCTGAAGGCGGGACACCGACGGACGGGCGACGGACGACGGGCGACGGACGACGGGCCGACGGACGACGGACGGGCGACGATTTGACGGAAGGCGCGGACGGTTAACAGAGGCAAATGAGTTTTATCTTTCTTTAATCTTTAAAAAACAAAAACCGCTTGAAACGGATTCGCAGCGGTTCGTGATGGATGTAAAGAAAAACTTTTTCGCAGTACATTCAAAGATGAGCGAGCGAGGACCCTTCGCACGGTTCAAATCCCCGCACAAACGGTCCCTCTGGTTCATCAGCACACGCAGGTCAGCATAAACGCACGCCGGTCAGCGTAAACGCACGCCGGTCAGCGTAAACGCACGCCGGTCAGCGTAAACGCCTTCCGGCAGCTGCGGCACTGTATGCGACCGTCGATGGCGAGTTTGGCGACGACTTTCGCATTTTTGATGCCGTTCTTGGTCGGCGAGTTGTCGTCGAGTGCCTTGCGTTCACCATGGAGGCGCATCGTCCTCGCCCGCAGCGGCCGCTTCCGATAAGACCCGCCTCGCATCGCCGTCTTCGCCGACGGAGACGGCCGCTTCGGCAACCGCATCCGCCCCGGCCGATCCGGAGGTGCCGCCGATCCGTTCCATAATTTCCGCAAGCTCCGGCGGGTGCAGCAGCTCGACCGGCGACATGCCGCGTTCGAACTGAAAGGCGTCTCCTTCGATGACGACAATATATTTGCCGTTATGGCGGGCCAGATGGATGGCGTTGCCGAATTCGGACAACAGCCCTTTTACCGTTACGCCGCCGAGCTTGAAAGCGATCGGCAAATCCGGCTTTTGCTCGACGAGCTTCGCCGCCGCTGCGGCGACCCGCTCTTCCGGCCATCGCTCGAGCAGTCCCCGCTTGTCGGCGGCCGCCCACAGTTCGATCTCCTCCTCTTCCTGTTCACGGGCTTCGGCCGGCTGGTCGCCCCATTTTTCCTCCATATACTGCTGCACCATCCCGAGCACCTGCTCCTCCATCACCTCGGGCATCGGCTTGCCGTACTCGACCCATTTCAGGAAATCTTCAAAATACCGCGCATGCGACGCCTGATGAAGCTTCAGCTCCCATTCCTCGACGATGCCCTCCTCGGGCATATGCGGATATTGAATCGACTTCATGCCGCGCGCGCTGATCGCCATATCCACCTTGGCGATCAGGCTCCGTTCGTCGGCGATGCGGGCGATCTTCGGTTCGAAATCGCATTTCATGACAAACACGAACGGATCGCCGGAACAGCGCGGAAGCCGCGCTTGCGCGACGATCAGCGCGCCGCCGCGCGCCGCGCTCGTATCGAGATAGAGCCGGACGAGATCGTCCGCGCAGCCGTGGAATTGCCCAGCGTCCTCGGCGCGGCGCAGCCGGTTCAGCAAATTGAAATTCGGGTTGCTGTCCGGCTCGTGGCCGGGCTCGACGACGAATCGGCCGATCTTCGTCGGCGCGTCGCCCGTTACGGGGTGACGCTCCGCCTTCCGCTTCACGATGCGGACGAATTCCCCGTCCAGAAACGGACGCAGCTCGCTTTCCATGTATTCATGCCCGTTCATCGTCCGATAATGCTTGTACTGCTTCGAGCCGCTTCCTTCCGTCCCCTCCGTACGGATGACGAAAAATGACAAGAACTGCACCAAAACTTCCATTCGCTTCCCTGTAACTCCTTCGCCCCTGTATCATGAACTCATCAAAAAGTAGCATATCATAATTTGCATCTTGCGGACATGAGCCGTTAGAAGCTAAGCCTCAACGGACGTCCGGCGGGCTCAGGCACCCAGGCTGTCCTCATGCCGTCCGGCGGGCTCAGGCACCCAGGCTGTCCTCATGCCGTCCGGCGGGCTGAGGCGCCGGGGCTGTTCTCTCCCGTCCGGCGTCTGTCGGCTGACGGCTTGTGCAACGGTTCCGGTATTTTTCCGGTCGGCTTTCCTGTCCGGCCGTCGGCTTCCCTGCCCAGCCGTCGGCGACAGCTTCCGTCAGTACGGCTTCGGTTGGTACAAGAAATTCGGCGTATTCATCCGGTCCTCGATTCGCTCGTGCCATATCGGGGTGACGGAAGGCGACAAAGGCGGAATAAGCCACGACCATCTTCCCGTCGCCTCTCGGCCGCTTTCTTTCTCATGTTTGACAAATGTCATGAACTGCTCGGCGGCCGTATGATGGTCCACGATCGTTACGCCCGCTTTTCTGTACGAATGCAGCACCGCCACATTCAACTCCACGAGCGCCCGGTCTTTCCAGAGCGATGCGTTCGCCGAGGTGTTCAGCCCCATAAGCCGCGCGACGGCAGGCAACAAATTGTAACGGTTGGCATCGGCCAAATTGCGCGCGCCGATCTCCGTTCCCATATACCAGCCATTAAACGGCGCCGCCCGATACGTAACGCCTCCGATTTCGAGCGCCATATCGGAAATAAACGGAACGGCATACCATTTGACGTTCATCTCCGCGATACCCGGAATATCGGGATGCTCGATCGGCACTTCCAGGACAAGCCCTTCCGGCAACTCGAACCATACGGGCGGACGGCCGGACATTTGCAAGACGACAGGCAGCAAATCGAAAGGCGTGCCGGCGCCGCGCCATCCGAGCCGCTCGCAGATGCGGGTCAACGCCAGCGAAGCCGGGTCGCCGACGATTCCCCGATCCGTCGCGTACCCGGCGTACCTTGTCAGCTGGTGGTTCCAGATCCTCATGCTTCGCTCGGCCGTATCCGGCGCAAAAATCGTAATGGCGGAGCGGACTTTGCCGCCGTTCGTCGCATACCGGATATGCCGGAACAACGTCTCCGCCGCCTCCTGCTCGTCCGTAATCGAACGGGCGTCAAACACGTCCAGCGTCTGCCACAACAGTCGGCCGATGCACCGGTTGCTGTTGCGCCAGGCCATGCGGGCGCCATGCTCCAGCTCCTCTTTCGTATGCACATAGGTTCCGGTCTTCTCCAACTCCCGGCGGATCTCCGCCATCCGCGCGTCCGCTTCCTCGCGGCTTCGTCCCATTTCTTCGTAGCAGGCGTAAATGAATCGCTCCGCCTCGGCAGCTTTATGTGGTTGCAGCGTCTCCATTGCCGTGTTGCACGTTCCCTTCCTGATGTTCTGTCGCCGCATTCAGCCTTTCGAGCACTCTTCGCTTCCGGTACAGCATTTTGGCCGTATCCGCGACATCCTGCAGCATCCCCCGGTTGATAAGCGCTCCGAACAGCATGCCCGCCACCGGAATCGCCTGAAACAGCTTTTTCCATCCGAAATTGTCCCAATAAACCGTCATCGCTTCTCTCCAGCCCTGCAGCTGGGAAAGCGCGTGCCTTTGCCCGTTTTCCAGTACGGTCAGTTCGCCCAGCACGGCCTGCTTGCCGACGATATCCGACGAGGCGAACTGCAGCACTTTGACGGCGAATGCGCGCTCTTCCTCCGACTTCGGATCGAAGCCGTAGCAAATCGCCATCTCCTGTATGATTTTAAGCGAAAGCCCGAGAATGGCCGGGATATCCGCCACAAGGGTGAACAGTCCGCCGAAACCGGTCGTCGCACCTTGAGCGGTAGCGATCGTGCTGCGGCTTGACGTCAGACGATCGGCGGTTTTGTCCATCACACGGAGCGGAACGCGCTGCATATCCCGCATTTGCAGCTCCGTTGTCTTGGAATGCTCGTACGGACCGCCGTCCCAGTTCGCCTTCACTTTGTCGAGAATACTTCTTTCGCTGACGAGATAACGGCCGCCATGCTGGATAAAGCCGCCGATCTCGTCGAGCGCCTGGCCGATCTTGCGGTGTATCGCTTTGGGCGTCAGCCGGTCCAGCAGCGCGAAAGGCAGCCGCCCGAGCTTCTCCCAGAACCATAAATCCTTCTGTTCCCGCTCCCACGCTTCGGCTTCCTTCAACGCCTGAAGCAGCTCCTCCCTGCTGTCGGGCACCGGGTACGCCGCTTGGTTCGCGTCGCCGCTATCGGACATAAGCATCCATCTCCTTCTGCAAATTACATTCATTTATACGGCCGTCCCGTTTGCAGGTCGCATTTGCGGCCGCCCGGTCCGGACCGTGACGCTGCCCGGGAACGGACCTTCGCATAGAGAAGCATGCCAGAGGGAACGCAGCAAAGCAAAGCGTCCGCGGCGATCGCATCGGCGCGCCGCTCACCCCCCGCTTACGAGACGGGTCAAACGGCCGCGGTAAAGCAGCTTCAGCCGGTGCAGCGCGCGGGTGCAGCCGACATAAAGCAGCTTGGCGTCCGCATCGCCGTAAGCCGCTTCGCCCGCGTCCGCCATGACGACCGCATCGAATTCCAGTCCTTTCGACAAATAGACGGGAACGACCGTCAAGCCGCCGCCGTAGGACGGTTGGCTGCTCTCCACGAGAGCCGCGTACAGCCCTCCGGCGGCCAGCCGCTCATAAAGCAGCGCGCATTCCCGAGCCGTACGGCCAATGACGACGATCGTCTTGTACCGGCCTTCCGCTTGCCAGCTTCGCACCGACTCCTCGACGGCGGCCAGCCAATTTTCCGGCTCCGTCCGTTCGATTTCCACCGGTTCGCCGCTGCGAAACACCGGAACGGCAGGGCGCACGCCGCCATCCATGCCGGCCAGCACCCGATTGGCGAACTCGATAATTTCCATCGTCGAACGGTAGCTTCGGTCAAGCTCGTAGTACTGCACGTCCTCGTCATCGAACAGCTCCATCTGCTCGCGCCAGCTGCGAACGCCGGCATAGCCGTGAATGCCTTGCTGCAAATCGCCGAGCACCGTCATCGACGGCCGCCGCTGGCACAGCTTCAGCGCTTCGATCCGAAAGGGCGAATAATCCTGGGCTTCGTCAATGACGATATGGTCGAACGGCGGCTGATCAAGTCCGTACAGCCGGATATGGATATAGGCGAGCGGAGCCAAATCCTCCTCGGCGGCAATGCCCTTCTTCAGGCGGGCGACGGTCTCGGTAACGATCCGTTTGTCGGGAATTGCCGCGGCGCGCTTTCCTTCGAACATCGTCCGGTAAGCTTGCGGCGCGGAGTAGGAGGGCATTTTCTTCACAAATGCGTTCAGCCGCGACAGCGCTTTGGAACGGATGCTGCGGTCCGTCCATTTCCGGTCCTTCAGCTCGGTTTCCAGCCATCGCCTTAGCCGGTTGACGAGCCGCTCGCGCTTGCGCATAATCGGCTCGGCCCCGTAGTCGGTCTCCGCCCATTGCCGCATCGTTTCCGGCTGCAGCCTCACCCCTTCGACCGGTTCGAAAGGCTCCTGCGGCACGAACGACGCCTCGATTTCCCGCAAGCGCTCTTCGACGAGCGCGACGAACGCCCTGCTCCCTTTCCACCGGCCCGAAGCGCTATCCAAATCCGCCGCCGAACGCGGCCGCTCGAACCAATCGTAAAGCGTATCGGCCGGGTCGGCGGCCCGAACCTCGTTGCGCAGCAGTTCGATCGTCCAATCCTCGAACGTCGTCTGCCGGATATCCCCTACCCCGAGCTCCGGCAGCACGCCGGATATATAATCGAGGAACATCCGGTTCGGCGCGAAAATGATCATGCGGCTCGCGCGGACCCGATCCGCGTACCGGTACAGCAAAAAGGCGAGCCGATGCAGCGCTACGGTCGTTTTGCCGCTGCCGGCGACGCCTTGTATGAATAGAACCTTGTTTTTGTCCGCACGGATAATCCGGTCCTGCTCCGCCTGAATGGTCGAGACGATGTCGCGCAGCTTGTTGTCCTTGTTCTCCCCGAGACGGTAAAGGAGAAACTCGTCCGTGACGAGGGCTTCGTCCTGTCCCCGCGTGTAGCTGTCCGCCATCCGGATCAGCTCGCCGCCGCGGATGACGAGATTCCGTTTCAGATGGACCGTACCGGTCACTTCGCCTTCCGGCGATTCGTACGAAGCGGGCCCGTCGCCGCCTGCGAACGAATAAAACATGCTTGCCACGGGGGCGCGCCAGTCGATCACGAGCAGCTCGTCCCGTCCCGGACCGGAAACGCCCGATTTGCCGATATAAAGCGGTACCGGCCGGTCCGACGACGCCTCCTGAAAATCCAGCCGTCCGAAATAAGGTTCGCGATACGCGGTTTCCAGTCTTTCGATCCGCTTCCCGCGCTGCACATCCAGCATCTGTTCGGTAAAATCGTCTCCGGTGTAACGGGGGCCGATCGCTTCAAGCTGCCGCCGGATTTCCGCCAATACGCCGGTCAATCGCTTCTTTTCTTCTTGATAGGCACTTTGAACGGGCACGTCAGTTACCTCCTAAGATTTGATCGAGCGAATTATAAAGCGAATGACCAATATAGCATAAATAGTTTCCCGTTTCAATATGTGGAAATGATGCTCGACAAAATCCCCGACTTCGTCCACAATGGTATCATTGGTGTTCAAATCGCGGCGGACGCGTACAGCAGCCAGCCGAACACGGCGATATTCAGCAGCAGGAGCGCCGGCACGCCGATGACGAAGCGCCGGTGCTTTGTCTTGTGGCGCCACTGCCGCATGCCGGCCCAGACGCCCGCAGCGCCTCCTGCGGCGCACGCCGCAAACAGCGTTTTTTCGCGGATTCGCCGCCGCTTCGCGCCGGCACGCCGCTTGTCGACGCCCATCATGACAAATCCGATCAAATTGACGATGATCAGATACGCGCTAATAAATGCCGTCCATCGGTTCAAGGTCCGCACTTCCTTCCTATGCTGCGCAATCCGCCGCTTCGTAGTCGAACCTGCGAACGGACGCGTTTACAAAATAGCGTTTATAGCGTTTGACAGAAATATGGCAACTTTGCAACACGGAGGTATTCGCCGCATGCTGCCATTGGAACAAATAATCGCCTTTCTCGCCGTTGCCGTCGCGCTGACGCTTATGCCCGGCCCGGACATTCTGTTCGTCGCCGCGCAGAGCGTCTCGCGATCCGCACGCAGCGGCATCGCGGTCGCGCTCGGACTGTGCACCGGGCTCATCGTGCATACGTCGCTGGCGGCGGGCGGCATATCCGCCGTCGTCCTGTCGTCGCCGGTCGCCTTCCGCCTCGTCAAGGCGCTTGGCGCGCTTTACCTCTTGTACTTGGCGTGGAAAGCCGTCTCCGGCATCCGGCGGAACGATGGCGGCGAAACGGCCGCTTCGCCGGCAACGCCGCAACCGGCGGCGGGCGCGGCGGAAACGGCCGGCGAAAGGTTGCCGGCGCTGTACCGGCGCGGCATCCTCATGAGCACGCTCAATCCGAAAGTGTCGCTGTTCTTCCTGGCGCTGCTCCCCCAGTTCGTCACGCCTGCGGCCGGCTCCGTGCCGCTGCAGATGATTCAGCTGGGGGCGCTGTTTATGGCGCAGGCTTTGGCCGTGTTTACCGTCGTCGCGCTGCTTGCGGGCCGGATCGGGCGCAGCCTCATGAACCGTTCCCCCAAATGGACGGCCCGTTTTGCGGTTGCCGAAGCGGTCATCTACGCCGGACTGGCCGTCAATCTGCTGCTGACCGGCAATTGAACGCTTGCGGCAATGGCGGCGGTCGTAGGTCGGCGCGGATGCGGCAACCCTGTACGGGTGTCGGCCCGGACGTTCGGTGCGGTCGGAGCCGGTTGTCCGCCCGCGCGTACAACATGGCCCCCGGTCAATGGTTGCCGCGCGGCTTGGCCCGGTTCGTCGGCGCCGCCGACAACGGATCGTCGGGCCATACATGCTTCGGATAGCGGCTTCTTAATTCTTTCCTTACCTCGAAATACGCTTCGCTCCAGAAGCTGGACAAATCCCGCGTCACTTGCACCGGACGATGCGCGGGCGACAACAGGTGCAGCGTCAGCGGCAGGCGTCCGTTGGCCAGCTTCGGCGTTTCCTTCAGGCCGAACAGCTCTTGCAATCGGACCGCCAATACCGGCGATTCGGGATCGCTGTAATCGATCGGAATGCGCGAGCCGCTCGGCACGGTGATATGCGTAGGCGCTTCGCGGTCCAGCTCTTGCCGCTGTCGCCAGGTCAGCATCCCTTCTAAAGCGTCGGCGAGCGCAACCTTCAGCACATCCTGCAGCTTGGTCGCCCCTTCGATATACGGACCGAGCCACTCGTCTAGCCGCGACAGAAGCGCCTCCTCGGATACGTCCGGCCAATCGCCGCCGAAGCGGCTCATCATCCGCATGCGGGCCAGCAGCTGCCGCGCCGTCTTCGTCCACGGCAGCGCTTCGAGTCCCGCTTCCTGCAATCCGCGAATAAGCGCCTTCCGAACCGATTCGGGATCGGGATGCGCAAGACGCCCTTCCTTCAGGACAATCGCTCCCAGCCGGATACGCCTGAGCGGCCTTACCGCTCGGGCTTCGCTGTCCCATTCCACGCTTTCCTCCGCCGCGATCGATTCGGCGCAATACCGTTCCAGATCCGCAGCCGATACCTCCGCCGCCAGCAGTATGCGGCTTTCCGTGCCGCTATCGTCCAACTCGGCGGCGACGATATATTCGGCCCGCGATAACGGCTGAGCGCCCGGCAGCACGGCTCCTCGCCCGTTCGCGAGCAAATACCGGCCGTCAGGCCGCCGCTGCGCGATCCGGTCGGGAAATGCGAAAGCCAGCAGCAATCCGACCGGCACGGCATCGGCGCCATGCGCGGCCGCGCCGGCGGCCGGCGCTCCGGGGCCGGCAGCAGCGGCGGACCCGCCGCTTGCCGCGCCTTCCGCCCGAACGATGCGATCCGCTGCCCGGCGCAGCTCGCGCGCTTCGGCCAACAGCCGTCTGACGGCGGCGGGATCGGCTCCCTGCGGCGGACTGCCGGTGCGCGCCGCGCGGCGGAGCGCGTCGACGCGCAGGCGCATGTCGGCGTTTCGTTCGCCGCGCAGCAGATCGCGGTCGCCGAGCAGCGCCGCGAGCTCGCAGGCGGCGTCCGCCCATCCGAGCGAATGGGCGCGCAGTATGCAGTGCGCAAGACGGGGATGGGTGCCGAGCTCGGCCATCCGGCGGCCGTGCGCGGTTGCCCGGCCGTCGGCATCAAGCGCACCCAACCGGCGGAGCAGCTCCCGCGCCTGCGCGAAAGCGCCGCGCGGCGGCGGATCGAGCCATTGAAGCCGCTCCGGGTCCGATACGCCCCATACGGCAAGCTCCAGCGCCAGCTGGGCCAGATCCGCTTCAAGCAGCTCGGGCGTACGCGCCTCCGGCAGCAGCGCATGGTCGCGTTCCGACCATAGCCGGTACACCGTTCCTGGGGCTACGCGGCCTGCCCGGCCTTTGCGCTGGTCGGCGGACGCCTGCGACACCGGAACGGTCTCCAGCCGCGACATGCCCGTGCGCGGCGAAAATCGCGGCACCCGCATCAGTCCCGCATCGATCACGACGCGTACCCCTTCCACGGTCAGACTCGACTCGGCTATCGAGGTCGACAGCACAATTTTGCGCCGGCCGGCCGCCGCCGGCGCGATTGCCGCATCCTGCCGTTCGGCAGGCAAGCTGCCGTACAGGGGCATCACCTCGACGGAAGAGGGCAGCCGCTCCGCCGAGAGCAGCGCCTCCGTCCGCCGAATTTCGCCGGCGCCCGGCAGAAAGACGAGAATATCGCCTTCGCGTTCCGTGAGCGCCCTCATCACGGCGGCAGCGACGTCGCGTTCCAGCGCACCGGCACGGCCGGCCCGGAAGTGCGGCCCGAATTCCGCTGTCCGTTCGGCCGATCGCCCCAGATAGATCGTCTCGACCGGAAAGGCGCGGCCGTCGCTTGCAATAACCGGCGCATCGCCAAGCAGTCTGGCGACCGGTTCCGCTTCGAGCGTCGCCGACATGACGACAAGACGCAGATCGCTCCGGAGCAGCGATTGCGCCTCCAGGCAGAGCGCCAGACCGAGATCCGCATGCAGGCTCCGCTCGTGAAACTCGTCGAACAGCACCGCTCCGACTCCTTCAAGCGCGGGGTCCTCCTGAAGCATGCGCGTCAGCACGCCCTCGGTGACGACCTCGATGCGCGTACCGGGTCCGACCCGCGTATCGAGCCTCACCCGGTAACCGACCGTTTCGCCCGTTTGCTCGCCAAGAGACCGGGCCATAAAAGCGGCGGCCGACCTGGCGGCGAGCCTTCTCGGCTCCAGCAGCAAAACGCGGCGGCCGCCAAGCCACGGCTCGTCCAGCATCATAAGCGGCACCCGCGTAGTCTTGCCCGATCCCGGCGGCGCCACGAGTACCGCGTTCGGCCCCGCCCGCAGCGCATCCCGCAAATCCGGCCATACATCGTCGATCGGTAATCGTTTCATGCTTGCCTTAGCTCTCCTTCGTGTCCTCTTCATCTTTGCCCCAGCCCGGCCGCGATCGTCCGTCCCGCCCCGATGTGTCGAGCGGGACGAGCGTTCGGCCCGGCTTCGATGTGTCGAGCGGGACGAGCGTTCGGCCCCGGCATTTGTCTTTTCACCGCACAGTGGCGATCAACCGCATGCGCGGCCGGGCTGCGGTCATGCCGTCAGTGCGACTCCAGCAGCTTTTCGCGCTCCCGCCTGACGGCAGCCGTCTCCTGTTCCAGACGTTGCACCTCTTCGGAAAGCCGCCGTTCCAGCGTCCGCAGCTGCGAAGCCTGGCGCTCCACCTGCTCGAGCGAACCGGTGATGCGGCCCTGCACGATCCAATCCGCGATCAGACCGTCGAAAAAATAATCGGCAAAATGGGAAAAGCCTCCCGTATCGAGCTGCAGATCTTCCGAAATATGGACGTCCTCCAGCTCTTTGCGCAGCCGGTGAAGCAGATGCTGCGCGTTGTGAATGTGAGTGTTTGCCTCGTCCATATGCGAACGCTTGATGGAGGTGGCGATCATCCCTCCCCCAAGCATGTCGTAGGTCCCCCAGTTTTTCGCCTTGCCCAAGCTTTCGGCCGCGTCGCGAAGCGCATGACCGAGCCGCCGCGCAGCATCCAGCGCTTCCTTAAGCTCCTTCAGCCGGCCGCCGGACTGCTCCATCCTGCGGTCAAGCTCCAGCAGCTGTTCGGCAGCCGGCGTCCCGCTTTCCCGCAGCAGCCGCTCCTTGCGCGCCATCAGCTCCCGGTACGTATTGTCCGCCCCTGCGACGGCCCGCAGCTCGGAACCGACTTCCGCCAGTTCACGCTTCAATTCCTCCGCCTCGCGCCGCGCTTCCTGCAGCTTGAGCGAGACGGCGAGAGCCTCCTGGCGCTCAAGCTCCAATTGCTCCTCCTTGCTGCGCAGCAGCGTATGGAACAGATTGGTCCAGGAAAGCCGGAGCAGCTTTTCCACATCCTCTTTCTCCATATCAAGTTCCACTTCGAGCTTGACAATGCGGCGTTCGGTTTCCGCCAAACGCGTTTGCAATTGTTCGCGGCGCCGCTCGGCCCGCGCCAGTCGATGCGCTTTATCCCGCCATTCGTCCAGCTCCCGGTTGATCCGTTCCATTTCCTCCAGTACCGCCATGTTCCCATCCCCTCTCCCGTCTTTCCGGATTTGACGCATATCTTTTAATACTGCCCGAACGGTTACGAAGTTGCAACTGTCTTCCGGACATTCGCCCCGACATGTATTTGACGGACATGTATGACGAACAAGTTCTCACTGAACATGTAATTCCCAACAGACCATTCCCAACATGTCTATTCAACACGTCTTTTCAAGTTCCATCACGTCTTCCCAATCATGTCCTTCCAACATGTCTATCCAATGTCTCTCCAACATGTCTATCCATTATGGAGCGGGCCGCCACGAGAGCCGCAGCAAACTTGCGCGGCCAGCGAGCGCCATGTTATGATACAACCTGCCAAACGACGAAAACGGCCGACGGGCAGGAACGAAGATCCTGTCCGTTTTGCGGCAAACGAGGAGATGGTGACGATGACGGTGCGCGGACGATTCGCCCCAACCCCCTCGGGCTTTCTGCATATCGGCAACGCCCGTACGGCGCTGCTCGCGTGGCTTCAGGTCCGCAAGGCCGGCGGACAATTTCTGCTGCGCATGGAAGATATCGACAAGCCGCGCTCGCGGCCCGAATATGCGCGCCAAATTATCGACGACCTGCGCTGGCTCGGCCTGGACTGGGACGAAGGACCGGATGTCGGCGGACCGTTCGCTCCGTATGTGCAGAGCGAACGCGAAGCGCTGTATGAAGAAGCGCTGTCCAAGCTCGATGCGGCCGGATTGCTCTACCCTTGCTACTGCAGCCGGGCCGAACTGCAGGCGATCGCCAGCGCGCCTCACGGCCTTGCGTCCGAAGGTCCGGCATATCCGGGAACATGCCGCGAACTGACCGCCGCCGAACGCGAAGCGAGGGCGGCCCGCAAGCCCCCCTCGCTTCGTTTCATGACGGATAACGCGCCGATCTTTTTTGAAGATTTGGCCGCAGGACGGCAATCGTTTCCCGGCGGGCCGGGAGGTGATTTTATCGTCAAGCGGGCCGACGGCATTTTCAGCTATCAGCTGGCCGTCGTTGTAGACGATGCCGCCATGGGCATTACCGACGTGCTGCGCGGCAGCGATCTGCTCGATTCCACAGCGCGGCAGCTCGTCCTGTTCGAAGCGCTCGGACTTGCGCCGCCGCGTTACGCCCATGTGCCGCTGCTGAACGGTCCGGACGGCAGACGGCTGTCCAAGCGGCACGGAGCCGTCGCATTGGCCGCGCTGCGCAGCGCGGGAACGAGCGCTGAAAACCTCGTCGGCTATCTCGCCTATTGGAGCGGCCTGCTCGATCGGCCGGAGCCGGTCCGCGCCGAGGAGCTCATTCCCGGCTTCCGCCTTTCACGCGTACCGAAGCATCCGGTCGCCGTTTCGGCGGACGTGCTGGAGAGGCTTGGCGGGGGGAAAGGCTGAAAATCCGGAAGCGGCCGTCGAATCGCCGTTTCCCGCTGTTTCCCGCCGTGCCTTGCTGGCAGGCCGGCGACCGGTCGGCAAGCCCGAGCCGTATTCAGCATGAAAGCCGCCCCTGCCTGCGGAGCGGCTTCTTCCTCATTGCGTCCATAGCACGGCGATTGCAAACAGCAGCGCCGCTTCTACCGCCTCGTTGATCGCGCCGTATGTGTCCCCCGTCAGCCCGCCCAGCCGCCGGCACAGCCAGCCGGCCAGCAGCCAGCTCACGAGCGCCCCGGTCGCTGCGGCGGCGAGCAAAAACAGAAGCGCGTCGGACAGCGGCCAGCCCGTCAGCCGGAATACCGGCAGCAGCAGCGCCGCCGCGACGATGAGCGCGCCAGCCGAATGGTGGCGGCCGGCATCGGCAAAATAGGCGGCCAGCCCTTCGTTCGGCCGGGCGGACGGCCAGCCCGCGATGGCGGCCCCCATCCATAAGCGGCTCAGCGCCGGAACGGCGATGAGGGCGGGGACGGCCGTTCTCCACGCGGGCGAAGCGACAAGCTCGGCCAGCACCGCGAACTTGAACAGCAGCAGCAAAACCGCCGCGATGACGCCCATCGCGCCGACGCGGCTGTCTTTCATAATGTCAAGCATCCGTTCGCGCGACCGCCCGCTGAACACGCCGTCGGCCGTATCCATCCAGCCGTCCAGATGGAGCCCTCCGCTCAATGCGACCCATAGGCCAAGGAGGATAACGGCCCCGGGCAGCGGCGGTACACCGATCCGGAGCAGATCGGCGCAGGCGGTAAGCAGCACCCCGATCAGCCAGCCCGCCGCCGGAAAATAGATAACGCTTCGCGCCAGCACCGGCCGCTCGAACGGCACCTGCCGCGGCACGGGCACCCGGGTTAAAAACTGTATGGCAGCAGCGAAACTTTGCGCGTGCCTCTTCACCAAATCGATCATGCCGAACAAGCACCCCCGTCAAAATCCGGCCTGCCGCGACGGCAGGCCGGATTCATGATCTGCAGACCGTTCGTCCATTTTCCTGGAATTGTCCCGCTCGGGTCATCCTATGTCTTTTCATCCGGGTTATCCCATTCTTCCAGCCGGAACGCCGCCGCTTTCAAGTCGATCGGGATGCCGGCCACGACGAGAAAGATGCGGCCGCATACCTCGGCAAGACGGCGATTTACACGGCCTGCCGCGTCGCGGAACTGCCGCCCGAGCGGATAGGCGGGAACGATACCGCTCCCGACTTCGTTCGTCACCAGAATAAGCGGAACCGCGCTTTGCCGCACGACAGCAGCCAGCTGCTCCGCGAGCGCCGCCAGCCGCTCCTCCGCTTCCGCCGCGCCCTCGCCGTCCGCCTCCAGCCGCAGCAGCCAGTTCGACAGCCACAGCGTCAGGCAGTCAACGAGCACGACCGTGTCCGGTTCGGCAGACCGGGTTATTTCGTCCAGTCTTTCGGCAAGCGCATACGGCACTTCGACGGTTTCCCACGGAAATCCGTCTTCGTCGCGCTGACGGCGATGACGCCGAATCCGTTCCGCCATTTCGTCGTCCAATGCCTGGGAGGTCGCGACATAGATGCCGCGGCGGCCGAGTCTGGCCGCCAGCCGCTCGGCGAACGAGCTTTTCCCGCTGCGCGCACCGCCGGTTACGAGCACCGTTTTGTTCTCCATGCCGCATCACCCCCTGCTGACGCCCGCGCTTTCGAATGTCGCCATCTCCTGCATCAGACGCAGCGATGCGTCGACCAGGTGAAGGCTGAGCACCGCGCCCGTCCCTTCGCCGAGCCGCATGTCGAGATGCGTCATCGGCGACAAGCCGATCGCTTCCAGCAGCGGGCCGTGGCCCTGTTCCCGGGAAAGATGGGAAGCGATCATATAATCGGCCGCCGCAGGGGCCAGCCGGACGGCCGCAAGCGCCGCTGCCGACGAAATATAGCCGTCGACAACAACCGGACGGCGGCACGAGGCGGCGCCGAGAATCGCTCCCGTCAAGGCGGCGATTTCCAGACCGCCTACCTTCGCCAGCACGTCGATCGGATCGGAGGCGTCCGGTTTGTTTCGTTCGATCGCCCTCCCGATGACGGCGGCTTTATGCTTCCGCCGCTCTTCGTCGATGCCGGTGCCGCTGCCGGCCGCGCGCTCCGGCGGCATTCCCGTCAGAACGGAAACGATCGCCGCGCTTGCCGTCGTATTGCCGATGCCCATTTCGCCGGTCACAAAAATGCCGTAGCCTTCCTCCGACAGCCCGGCGACGAGCTCCATCCCCGCCAGAACGGCGCGCAGCGCCTCTTCCCGCTCCATCGCGGGACCTGCGGCCATATTGGCCGTTCCGCGGCGCACTTTGCGATCGATCAGACGGGGATGGGACAGATCCGCATTGACGCCGACATCGACGCAGAAGACGTCGGCTCCGGCCTGCCGCGCCAGCACGTTGACCGCCGCCCCTCCTTGGAGAAAGTTCAGCACCATCTGCGGCGTCACTTCGGGCGGAAAAGCGCTGACCCCTTCTTCGCAGACGCCGTGATCCGCCGCCATGACGAGCACCGCCCGGCGCGAAACGTCCGGCCACAGCTTGCCGGTCATCCCTGCAAGCCGCGCCGCCAGATCCTCCAGCTTGCCGAGGCTGCCCGGAGGCTTGGTCAGCCGGTCGGAATGACGGCGCGCCGCCGCCGCGGCATCCTCGTCCGCAGGCCGAATCTGCGCGATGCGTTCGCGCAGCTGCCGTTCCATCTGCGTTACATTTTCACTGGTCACGAAAGATCATCCTTTCATCGTCTGCAGCAGCACCTGCGGCGCCCCGGTCCCGGGATGGGCGATAATGGCCGCTTCCGTGCCGTATACCCGCTTCAGCATATCGGCCGTCAACACTTCGGACGGCGTTCCGAACGCGACAACCTTCCCTTCGTGCAAAACGAGCAAATCGTCGCAATAAAGCGCGGCCAAATTCAGATCGTGCAGCGCCGCGACCGCCGTCAGCCCCCGGCTGCGCTGCCATCTGCGCACGGTGTCGAGCAGTTGCACCTGGTAGCCGATATCGAGATAAGTGGTCGGCTCGTCGAGCAGCAGCAGGCGCGGCTGCTGCACCATCGCCTTGGCCAGCGCCACCCGCTGGCGCTCGCCTCCGCTCAGCTGATCCATCCGCCGGTTTTGCAGGCCGAGAAGGCCCATCGTCTCGAGCGCCTCGTCGATAAGCGCGGACGGGTCCTCCTTCTCCTCTCCCAGCCAGTTTTGAAACGGATAGCGTCCCATCGCGACGATTTCCCGTACCGTAAACCCGGCCGGGGGCAGGCCGCCCTGCTGCAGCATTGCGATCCAGCGCGCCGCTTCCTTGCGCGAGTAGCGGTCGGATCTTCTGCCGTCCAGCAGCAGTTCTCCCTCATCCGGCGTCTCAACGGCGGAAATGAGCCTGAGCAGCGTCGACTTGCCGGCGCCGTTCGGACCGATGATGCCGTGCAGCCCGCCGCCCGCGAGCGAAAAGCTGAGCTCCTTCAGCACCTGTACGCCTTGCAGCCGGTAACTGACGTTTCGCGCTTCGATCATGAAGCTCCCTCCTGCAGCATTTTGCGTCGGTAGAGCAGGTAAGCGAAGAACGGCGCGCCGATCAGCGCCGTGACGACGCCGAGCTGAATTTCGCGCGGGCTGAGCGCCGTGCGCGCAAGCGTATCGGCCCACAGGACGAAGATGCCGCCGCCGATGGCGGACAACGGAATGAGCACCCGGTAATCCGGCCCGACGAGAAGCCGCAGCAAGTGGGGAACGACAAGGCCGACGAAGCCGACGACGCCGGAGACGGACACGGCGGCGGCCGTCAGCAGCGTGGACGTCAGCAATACGACCAGCTTCGTCCGCTCGACCCGCACGCCCAAATGCGCCGCATGGCGTTCGCCGAGAACGAACAGATTAAGCGGCTGGCCGTACAAAATGAGAACCGGCAGGCAGACGGCGAGAAACGGCACGAGCAGATAGACGTACTCCCAGCTGCGCATCGCCAGACTGCCCATAATCCAGAACAAAATCTGATTGACGGTATCCTGCGACAGCGATACCATGAACGACACGAACGCCCCGAAAAACGCCTGCAGGACGACGCCCGACAAAATGAGCGTTTCGACCGCCATCGCTCCTTTCGTACGCGCGAGCCAGAACACGGCGGCGAGCGTCAGCGTTCCCGTCGTAAAAGCGACAGCCGGAATCGTCCAGATTCCGAATGCCGTCTGCAGACCGAGCAGAATGAGAAACGCCGCGCCTACCGAGCTTCCGGACGCGACGCCGAGCGTATACGGATCGGCCAGCGGGTTGCGGAGAACGCCTTGAAAGCCCGCCCCGGCAAGGGCCAGACAGGCGCCGACGAGAATCGCCAGCAGCACCCGGGAGAGCCGGATTTCCGTCACGATCGCCATTTCGCCTTCCGACCACGTTCCGCCCCCGAACTCAAGACCGGTGAACCGGTACAGCAAAATGCTCCATACATCGCGCAGCGAAATGCCTGCCGAGCCGATGGACAGGCTGACGACGACGGAAACGGCAAGGAGGAGTACGCCGACTCCTCCGTATACCAGCAATTTGCGTTTCATGTTGTTTACGAGAACAGGTCGGGATGAATCGCCTTCGCCAGCTCCAGCAATCCGTCGGCCAGTCTCGGCCCGACCCGCACGAGCGGATCTTGCGGGACTTCATAAAGCCGATCATGCTTGACGGCGTCGATCGCATCCCAGCCGGGGCGGCTCTCGATGCCTTCCAGTATCGGGTTCGGCTCAACATTCAAATCGGGATAGATAATAATTTCCGGATTCTGCTGCACGACGCTCTCGGGCGTAATTTCGAACCAGCCCGGCTGATCGCCCGCCACGTTGACGCCGCCGGCAATCGTCAGCAGCTCATCCAGAAACTCGCCCTTGCCGACCGACCAGCCCGGCGAAAATTCCAGATAGACCTTCGGACGCGGCGCATCTTTTACCGCTTCGGCCACTTGCTCCTTCACTTCGCGCATGTGCGCGGCAACCTCGCCGGCCTGCTCCTGGGCGTCCACGATTTCGCCGATTTGTTCGATTTTCGCGATGACTTCATCATACGTTTTCGGATCGGTCGCGTAAACCTTCAAGTCAAGCTTGCGGAGCTGCTCGATCGCCTGACCGTTCATCCCCGAGGAAGCGACGACCAGATCCGGATTCAGCGCCGCAACCGCTTCGATATTCGTCGTCATGTCGCCGATCTTCGGCTTGTCCAGCGCTTCTTCCGGATAATTGCTGAACTCGTCCACCCCGACGACCCGGTCCCCGGCGCCGATCGCGTACAAAATTTCCGTTTCGCTCGGTGCGAGTGTTACGATTTTCTCCGGCGCTTGCTCAAACGTCAGCTCTGTTCCGGTACCGTCCGTCACCGTGAGCGGATAAACGGTCGCCTGGGCGCTTTCTTCCTCTTCAGCCGGCGCCTCCTGTCCCTCTCCGGCTTGTCCGTTCGTCGATTCCCCGGCGTTCTGCGTCTCGCTTTGCGTCTCGTTCTGCTCCGTGCCCGCAACCTCCGGCGCGTTTTTGCCGGTCTGGCCGCAAGCGCCCAAAACGAGCATTGCGGCGACGGCCAGCAGCGTAAGCCAGCGGGCAAACGATGTGTTACCTGTTTTCAGCATGCTTCCTTCACTCCGATACCCAAAATAATGTTTCGATTCTTGAAAATAATGACCGTGATTCACGACCGCAAACCATCTTGCGGGGATTGCTGCCGGCAGCCCCGGCTAAAAATAAAAGCATTCCCGACAACATGTGTCAGAAATGCTTTCTGTCCGGCGTTCAGCGCCCGCGGCGTCCGAGCAGCCGCATTACGCAAACGGCAAGCCGCTCCGATTTCCAACACCTCCCTAAATCCACGTAGGTTTCAGCGTCGATAAAACAGGCAGGTCTCCTGACTCGAAGCTTGACCGCATTCACAGCCTTCCCAGATCGGCCGATCCAGTGGCGCGAAAATTGAATGCGATTGCCGCATCCGCTAGCGGGGCGGCGCTTCTTACAGTGGCGGGTCCGTGCCGGATTTGCACCGGTCTTCCCTATTAAGCCTGGAAACGTCCGGAGCGGGGAATCGCGTTCGCCCTTTCCGGCCTTTCCGGCACCTGTTTCTCCATATATGCAATTTTTGCATTAAACGCAGTAGTAACTATATCACGACGCATGCGGAATGTCTATCCTCTTTTCACCGGCTGTGCGCTCTGCGGGAATATCCGCGCCGAAGCCGGCATACGTAACTGGTAACGGCCGGATTGGGCGTATTTTGTCCGGTTCATCGGCGAACAGGAGGGCAATCTCGTATGGGTTTGGACAGACGCAAATCCCGCTATTGTCGGTGGGCGGCGGGCATACTCGCCGGGACGGCGCTGCTGATCGGAGCGGTCTGTTACGCCGGCGCCGGAGACGAACCGGCCCCGGCGGCGACGACGCATATCGGCGACGGCTGGCAGGCGGAATGGACGATCGGCCCGTATCCGGCAAAGGCGCTTCAAGAAAGTCGCTTTACCGTCAAGCTGGCCGATGCGGACGGGCGGCCGATTCGCTCGGCCGACGTTTCCGCCGAACTGGATATGCGGCATATGGGCTGCGGAACCGTTTCATTCCGGTTGAAGGAAACGGCTCCCGGCGTCTATGAAGGAACCGGCTATGCGCTGATGCCGGGGACTTGGGAAGCGAGTCTGACGGTTGACGCGGCAGACCGCTCGTTCGACGTGAACCGGCAGTTCGCAGCCGTCCGGTAACGAAGAAGCGAGCGCGTTGCTCCTGGCCGCATTGCCTGGTCGTGCTGCCTGGCTGTGTTGCTTAACGCTGTCTGGCTGCGTTGCTTAACGCTGTCTGGTTTGCTTAACGCTGTCTGGCTGCGTTGCTGGTCGCGTTGCTTGGCCGTGTTGTCTGGACGAGTTGTCTCGCGCAGCTCGACAAACACGCACGGATATGGGCCGTCGGCGAGAAGCGCGTCTTTTTTACGGCGCGCTTCCTTGCGCTGATGGCGGAGCCGGGAATCGTCCCGGCTTTTCGCTACCACAGCCACGGCGTCAAGGTCGGCACGACGCCGTTCGCCGCCAGCCCGCGCATGATGGACAGCGTGCCGACGATGACGGCGGCTGCCGTCGCCCCGTACCGCATCATCCGTCGCCAGCGCTTGCCGGCGTATGAAGCCAGCCACCCCGCCGCGGCAAGCGCGGGGAACGTCGACAGGCCGAACAGCCCCATCACCAGCGCTCCTTGCCACCATACCCCCGAAGCGGCCGCGTTCATCTGCATCGCATACGTCAGCCCGCAGGGCAGAAAACCGAAGGCGAACCCGGTGGCCAGCAGATGCGCGTCTTCAGCCGCCGACCGCCGTTTTTTCCCGCCTGGGCGAAGCCGCCGCGACAAAAAGCCCGAAACCCGCCGCAGCAGCGGCAGCTGAAATTTTCGCCATAGCCACAGCAGAACGAAGCAGCCGCCGACGATCGACGCGGCGCCCTGAACGCCGGCAAGCCGGCCCGCCAGATCCAGAAAAGATCCCGCCGCGCCCATTGCGGCGCCGAGGAGCGTATACGAGAAAACACGGCCGCCGTTATACAGCAGCAGCACGCGGCGCGCCGACGCCGAGGACTGGAGCGCGACCGACGAAACGATGCCGCCGCACATGCCGATGCAATGCGGCGCGCTGAACAGGCCGGTCAGCATGACGCTCCCCCATTGCGCCGCGTTCACGGGCGTTCCTTCCCGGCCAGTCGTGCAAGCCGGGGACCGAGCCGGAGCGCGTTGCCGACGACGGATACCGAGCTCAGCGCCATGGCGGTGCCGGCCATCCAAGGCTTGAGCATGCCGCAAGCGGCAAACGGGATGATAACCGCGTTGTACGCGAAAGCGAACGCCAGATTTTGGCGGATGTTGCGCATCGTCAGCCGGCTGATCGCCAGCGCGTCGCCGATGCCGGTAAGCTGCGACCGCAGCAGCGCGATATGTCCGGCCCCCATCGCCGCATCCGTGCCGTCGCCCATCGCGAATCCGACATCGGCGGCCGCCAGCGCCGGCGCATCGTTCCAGCCGTCGCCGGCCATGCCGACGCGCCGGCCTTCCGCCCGCAGTTGCTCGATCAGCCGCAGCTTCTGAGCGGGCAGCATCGAATGGCGGACATCCGCGATGCCCGCTTCCCGGGCCGCCGCCAGTGCAGGAGCTTCGCGGTCGCCGGTGGCGAGCACGACCGCAAGTCCCGATCGCCGCAGCCGGCGCACCGCGCCGCGGGATGACGGCCTGACCGGATCGGCAAAGGCGAGCGCTCCGACCGCTATCCCGTTCTCGGCCGCATACAGCACCGTCTCGCCGCTCCGCTCCCTCTCGGCCGCAAAGGCGGCAATGCGCTCGTCTTTCGCCCATCCCTGCTCGTCGGCCATGGCGGCATTGCCGACGGCGAACCGCCGGCCGTCCACCGCCGCCTCCACACCCCGCCCCGGCAGGAAGCTCGCGCCCGCGGGCTTGGGCGGTACGAGGCCGGCGGCGGCTGCCGCCTCGCGAATCGCCCTGGCAAGAGGGTGCGCGGAGTCCGCTTCCGCCGCCGCCGCATTGCGGAGCAGCGCGGAACGGGAGCCTTGAACAGCCAGCATGCCGGTCAAGCGGGGCTTGCCCTCGGTGACCGTTCCCGTTTTGTCGACGACGATGGCGTCCAGTAGCGCCAGCCGCTCCAGCGCGCCCGCTTCCTTCACGACGACGCCCTGCCGGGCCAGCTTGCCGGAAGCGATCACAAGAGAAATCGGCGTCGCCAGGCCGAGCGCGCACGGACAAGCGGCCAGCAGCACGGCCAGCGCGCTCATCATCGCCCGTTCGCCGTCGCCGGGCGCGAGCCAGACATACCATGCGGCGAACGTCGCCGTCGCCAACATCATCATGAGCGGCACGAACCAGCCGGCCAATTGGTCGACCTTGCGCTGAATCGTCGTCTTCGAGGATTGCGCCTGGCGGACGAGCGCATAAATCCGGCTGACCATCGTTGCTCCGCCCGCCGCCCGCGCGCGGATGCGCAGCTGACCGGAAGCGAGCGTCGTACCGGCCCATACGGGGTCGCCCGGCGCTTTGTCCACGGGCAAGCTTTCGCCGGTCAGCATCGCTTCGACGACGCTCGCTTCGCCTTGCGTCACGATACCGTCGACGGGAAGCGGCTCTCCTTCCCGGACCAGCACATCATCTCCCGGCCGCACTTGATCGGCGGGAAGGCGGAGCTCTTGTCCGGCGCGAATGACCGTCGCTTGCGATGCCGCCGTTCCGCCGCTTCCCCCCGCCTCGCGCAGCGCGCGGACCGCGGCCGAAGACTCCAGCAGCTTGCCGAGCAGCACGGCCGTAATGACGACAGCCGATGTCTCGAAGTAGAGCGGCTGCTCCGCTCCGCCGCTTGCGGCGCCGCGAAACAGCGTGTAATGGCTGTGCAGAAAAGCGGCCGACGTGCCGACCGCCACCAGCACATCCATATTGAACACTTTCTCCCGAATGGCGTTGTACGCGCCGAAATAAAACGGCAATCCGACAACGAACTGTACGATCGCAGCCGCCCCTAGCTGAAACCACCCATTCATGAACAGCGCCGGCACCGGCATGTCCTGCAAAAACGAATAATGATGGGCCATCGCCCACATCAACGGAAGCGTAAGCGCGGCCGATACGGCGAATCGCAGCCGCAGCGCGGCCGTCTCCCGCTCCGGATCGTCCTGATCCGGCGGGGCGGCTTCGAAGCCGAGCTCCCGTATCCGGTCGACGATCCGTTCCGCTGTGGCCGTGTCCGGAGCATAACTGATCCACGCCGTCCGGGCGGCATAGCTGACCGAAACCCGGTGTACGCCCGGCAGCCTGCCGACCGCCTTCTCGATGCGGGCGGCGCAAGCGGTGCAGCTCATCCCCTGTATGCGCAAATCGAGCGATTCGCTCATCCTTTCCGGCCCGATCGATCCGTACGATAGTTTCCGGTATGCTTCGTCGTTCAATTTCTCCCCGCCTTCCTGACCGCGTCGTAACCGTTCTACGCTCATATATATGGCGGATAAGCCGTTCGCATGCCGGAGGCAAGAGAGGCTGAAGCTCCGAAGTTATTCTATTATGGCCGCGGTCCCGTTAACGTTCTGCAGTCTCGCTCTTGTTTTGTAACTTTTGTAGCCTCGTTATCGTTTTGTAGCTTTTGTAGCCTCGTTGTCGTTTTGTAGCCTCGTTATCGTTTTGCCACCTCACTATCGTTTTGCCACCTCGCTCGTTTTCTCTTCCCGAAATCCATTCCTCCTTCGCTCGAATTTGAACCTTCCTTTCGGACGTTCCGGCCGAAATAATTGCACTTTGTGCAACCAACCGCCGCTGTAGCTTCTTTTTCGGCCATTTCATTGCACAACGTGCAACTAAAATCGAATTTGTGACCACCTTTCGGACGTTCCGGCCAAAATAATTGCACTTTGTGCAACCAACCGCCGCTGCAGCTTCTTTTTCGGCCATTTCATTGCACAACGTGCAACTAAAATCGAATTTGTGCCCCTCTTTCGGACGTTCCGGCCGAAATAATTGCACTTTGTGCAACCAACCGCCGCTGTAGCTTCTTTTTCAGCCATTTCATTGCACAACGTGCAACTAAAATCGAATTTATGCCCCTCTTTCGGACGTTCCGGCCAAAATAATTGCACTTTGTGCAACCAACCGCCGCTGTAGCTTCTTTTTTCAGCCATTTCATTGCACAACGTGCAACTAAAATCGAATTTGTGCCCCTCTTTCGGACGTTCCGACTGAAATAATTGCACTAGCGTTGCATCAAAC
>NZ_JBCNFP010000014.1:0-19883 GCF_050481165.1 Paenibacillus cisolokensis | reverse complement strand
AAACTTTTCACTGTCCAGTTAATATAAAATTGATGACAAAAAAATAAAATGAAACATAATTCCGAAATATATTGACATATGCATGATCAAAATATAATATTTAATTAATCGGAACGAATTACATCGTTGTATACCGAGGAGTTAAAAGTTGTATAACGAGGAGTTAAACAATGAAATATAAACGAATAAGCGACTTTCGCACAAACTATTACCGAATCCCTTTAAAGGAAAATTTAGGCGATGCCCGACACGGTATTCATTCTCATTTTGAGTTGATTGTGGTTCAGCTTTCCCTGGAGAATGGGACGACTGGAATTGGTTATACCTACACGGGCGGTGTTGGCGGAAGAGCGATTTGTCAAATGGTGGAATACGATTTGAAACCTTTCCTGTTAGGGAAAGATGCCGATTGTATTGAAAAGATTTGGGAAGAAATGAATTGGAAAGTCCATTACGTCGGAAGAGGAGGAATCGCTTCGTTTGCGATTTCGGCGATCGACATCGCCCTGTGGGATCTTAGAGGTAAATTGATGGAAGAGCCGTTATGGAAAATGGTTGGCGGGAATAATACGTCGACGAGAGCGTACGCAGGCGCGATTGATTTGAATTTTAGCAAGGATAAGTTGTTAAATAACATTCAAGGTTACCTCGACAAAGGGTTTCAGGCAGTCAAGATCAAACTTGGACGAGATCAGCTGAAAGAAGACATCGAACGTGTGGAAGCGGTACGGCATTTAATCGGTTCTGATGTAGTTTTTATGGTGGATGCAAACATGAAATGGTCTGTGGAAACGGCCATTAAAGCTGCCAGACTACTCCAGCCTTATGATATTTATTGGTTGGAAGAACCGACGATCCCCGATGATTATGAAGGGTATCGGCGAATTGGAGCAGAAGGTGGATTGCCGATTGCAGCTGGGGAAAACTTTCACACGATCTATGAATTTGTCAATATGATTACCCGGGGCAAGATCGATTTTCCTCAACCAGATGCTTCAAACATCGGAGGGATAACCGGGTGGATGAAAGTGGCGAATTTGGCGTACGCCTATAATTTGCCGGTCTGTACGCACGGTATGCAAGAACTTCATGTCAGTTTAATGTCCGGCATTCCGAATGCGGGTTATATGGAAGTTCACAGTTTCCCGATTGATCAGTATACCACTCGCCCCCTGGTGCTTAAAGAAGGTAGGGCGGTAGCTCCGGATGTACCGGGTATCGGTGTTGAGTTTCAATGGGATGCGTTGAAACCATACAAAATTGAATTTTGAGATAGCCATTTCGACGGAAAGGCGGTCAATGATGAAAGCAGTATTTTACGAAGGGGAAAGGAAGCTTCGCATCGATGATAGGGAACGGATAAATCCAGGTGCGGGTGAAGTGGAAATCAAAGTGGCGTACGCCGGAATTTGCGGAACGGATCTTCATATATTTCATGGTCATATGAACAATAGAGTTTCCACTCCGCATGTCATGGGACATGAAATGTCCGGCGTTGTGTCTCGGGTTGGTGAAGGGGTTCATCAGTTTAAACCTGGTGACAGAGTGACCGTGATGCCGTTGATCTCATGTGGTCAGTGCCCGGCTTGCAAAGATGGATTTTCGCATATCTGTCATTATTTAAAGTTTATGGGGATCGAGACACCGGGTGCCTTTCAAGAATACTGGGTCGTTCCGGAAAACACGCTTCGGCGGTTGCCGGACGATTTGGATCTTAAATATGGTGCTCTGATCGAACCGTTGGCGGTTGCATGTCATGATATCCGAATTGGACAAGTAAGGCAAGGGGATCAAGTCGTCGTCATTGGCGGCGGGCCTATCGGAACATTGATTGCACTGGTCGCTCGTTCGGCAGGCGCTGAAGTGGTTGTATCCGAAATTAATCCGCATCGGATCAGAATGTTGCAAGATTTAGGAATGGAAACATGCAATCCCAAGGAAACGAATCTGACCGAATATATAACCGAAAAAACCCGGGGAAGAGGGGCTGATGTCGTTTTTGAAGTCACTTCTTCGACGGCCGGAGCGGAAGTGATGACAGAACTTCCCCGAACAAGAGGAAAAATCGTCATTGTCGGGATTTTCAACAAAGCGGTACCGGTAGACCTTCATCGGTTTTTCTGGAGAGAACTGCAATTGTTTGGAGCAAGAGTGTATGAAAATGAAGATTTTGATAAAGCGATTCAATTGGCCACTTCCGGTGAGTTGCCGTTAGATCGATTAATTACGGAAGTGTATCCGCTCAATCAAATCAAAAATGGATTTGAGCAGATGGAAACAGGCGGAAATGTCATGAAAGTGCTGATTCAGCTGCATCAAGCGTAATTGGTCATCCGATATCGATTATCCATTGATTTTGTGTGGGGGTTTAAAAATGAGCATTATCGACAAATTTCGACTGGATGGGAAAACGGCGTTGGTTACCGGATGCAAAAGAGGGATTGGAAGAGCGATGGCTGTTGCACTGGCAGAAGCGGGTGCAGATATCATCGGAGTAAGCGCAACGCTGGAAGAATCCGGGAGTCAAGTGGCGCAAGATGTAAAAAAAGCGGGGCGGAATTTTTCGGCATATGCTTGTGATTTCAGTGACCGAAACGCGTTGTATCAATTTATTGAAAAAGTGAAAAACGAACACAACGCTATCGATATTTTAGTGAATAATGCTGGAACCATCCGGCGGAAACCTGCGGCTGAACATCCCGTTGAATGGTGGGATCATGTAGTAGAAGTCAACCTGAATTCTCAGTTTGTATTATCTCAGGAGATCGGAAAAGAGATGTTGAAACGCGGGAGCGGAAAGATCATTTTTACGGCTTCATTGCTTACGTTCCAAGGCGGAATCAATGTTCCGGGTTATGCTGCCAGCAAGGGTGGAATCGGTCAATTGACGATGGCTTTGGCCAATGAGTGGGCCAGCAAGGGAGTACAAGTCAATGCAATCGCACCGGGCTATATCGAAACGGATAACACTGAGCAACTGCGGCAAGATCCGGTCAGATATGAAGCAATCTTGTCCCGCATTCCAGCGGGAAGATGGGGAACTACGGATGATTTGAAAGGAGCTGTTGTTTTTCTGGCGTCCTCCGCATCGAATTATGTAAACGGAACAATCCTGACCGTTGATGGCGGATGGATGGGGCGATGAGAGATCATTGCGCATCATTTTGTTCTTTCTTAGAGACAGAAATGTAAATGCTTACAAAAGGAGAGGTGTTTTGTGGCAAAAAAGCTTTTGAGAAACTACCAGTTGTATTTGTTTGTGCTTCCGGTTGTCGTGTATTATCTCATCTTTCATTATTACCCGATGTACGGGGTCCAGATCGCATTCAAAAAATATATGGCGACGGAAGGAATTTGGGGAAGCCCCTGGATTGGATTCGATCATTTTGAACGATTTTTCAATTCGTTCCAGTTTGAAAGACTGATTTTAAATACGATTTATCTCAATTTGCTTCAATTGATCGTTGGTTTTCCCGTGCCAATTATTTTGGCATTGATGCTCAACCAACTGATGAATAAAAAATTCAAGCGTTTTTCGCAAACCGTTGTTTACGCTCCTCACTTTATATCAACTGTCGTCATGGCGGGGATCATCTTTCTGTTTTTGTCAGAAAGTACAGGGATGGTGAACAAAATCATCGTTCTTCTTGGAGGGGAACCCATAAATTTTATGGGAGATCCGGGATGGTTCAGGCCGGTCTATGTACTTTCGGACATCTGGCAAAATGCAGGTTTTGGAACCGTCATTTATTTGGCCGCATTAGCCGGGGTTAACCCCGAACTTCATGAGTCGGCGGTGGTGGATGGAGCCAACAAGTTTCATCGCATCATTCACATTGATATTCCAAGTATTATGCCGACCATGGTAATCTTGCTCATTTTAAGTATCGGGAACCTCATGAGCATCGGATTTGAGAAAGTGTTGTTGCTACAGACATCCTTGAATTTGTCAGCATCAGAAGTGATTGCAACTTATGTTTACAAAAACGGGGTGCTTCAAGGACAGTACAGTTTTACGACGGCCGTTGGCTTATTCAACTCGCTAATTAATTTTGCTCTGCTGTTAATCGTCAATCAAACAGCGAAGAAATTGACAAGCACTTCGTTGTGGTAAAAGGGGGGGATGACATGTTTAAACGAACCACAGCGGATAAATGGTTTGACTTTATAAACATGGGGATCATTTCGATTTGGTTGATTCTGATTATGTATCCGCTTTATTTTATCGTGATCGCTTCGTTTACGGATCCTACGGCGATTCAACAATCCTGGCTTTGGCCCAAGGAAATAAATTTTGAAGGTTACAAACGAATATTACAAAGTGAAACATTATGGCTTGGATACAAGAATTCATTTGTGTATCTCATATTGGGAACTTCTATAAATGTTTTGCTGACTTTGCCGGCTGCTTATGCACTTTCCAGAAAAGACATGGGCGGAAGAAATGCCCTGATGTTGTTTATCACGTTCACCATGTTTTTTTCGGGGGGGCTCATTCCGACATATTTGACCGTAAAATCGTTAAACATGGTAGACACCATATG
Source organism: Paenibacillus cisolokensis (assembly GCF_050481165.1). Classification (NCBI taxonomy): domain Bacteria; kingdom Bacillati; phylum Bacillota; class Bacilli; order Caryophanales; family Paenibacillaceae; genus Paenibacillus; species Paenibacillus cisolokensis. The sequence goes on along the minus strand of NZ_JBCNFP010000014.1, from coordinate 15,339 downwards.
GGCAATGGTTATTCCGAATGCCGTCGGGGCATGGAATTTGATTATTGCCAGAACGTTTTTTCAACAGACCATTCCTGACGAGTTGTTGGAATCGGCAAAAATTGACGGATGTTCTGATATCCGGTTTTTCTTGCATATCGCAATACCGATCTCCAAAGCGCTGGTCGCCGTTATGATCCTGTTCTATGGAGTGGGACACTGGAATGCGTTTTTGAACGCGCTCATCTATTTGCGAAGTGATGAACTTTATCCGTTGCAACTCGTGTTGCGAAATATACTGATTCAAAATCAGATCTCGACGGATATGATTATGGATTTGTCGTCACTCGGTGATCAAGTTAGGGCTGGTGAATTGATCAAGTATGGGGTCATTATTATGGGAGCGTTACCAATGCTTGTGTTATATCCGTTCTTACAAAAATATTTCGTGCAAGGGGTATTGATCGGCAGCATCAAGGGATAATTTTCCTGATGACAAAACGAAGATGACTCTGTTAAGGGGGTGATGAAAACCTAAGAAGCGGACGGCGTTTGCCATATATAATCTGAAACTAGTATGAAAGAAATTCGGGAGGTCAAAAAATGAAGAAGAAGCTTTTCATTCTTCTGTCGTTGATATTGGTGATCACGACAGTGTTGGCTGCTTGCGGCAGCAACAATAACGGAGCTGAAAACAGCGCAAACAATCCCAACAACATGGCTTCCGACAACAGTGGAAACAACTCGGATTCCACTACTGAAGAATTTTCATTTCCGTTGAAGGAACCCGTTACAATCAAAATGGTGGCTTGTAAGCATCCGAACAACGGGCCTTATGAAGAAATGGAATTCTTCAAACAACTAGAAGAAAAAACCAATGTTAAAATCGACTGGGACGACATCGATTACTCCGCTTGTGAAGAACAACGGAACCTGATTTTGGGCACCAATGATTTGCCGGATGCGTTTTATGGCAACCTTATTTTACAGGATAACGATGTTATCAAATATGGCGCAGAAGGTGCATTGATTCCACTTGAAGATTACATCACCGAAGACATTATGCCCAACTTGTATAAGCTTCTGGAAGAAAATCCGACGTACCGGAGCGTCATCACAGCACCAGACGGTCACATTTACTCGCTGCCGAATATCCGGGAACTGATGCTTTGGCTTTCGCCTGACATGATGTTCCTGAATAAAGTTTGGCTGGACAACTTGGGTCTTGAAGTTCCGACGACAACCGAGGAACTGTATGATGTATTGATGGCGTTCAAAACACAAGACCCGAATGGAAACGGCGAACCTGACGAGATTCCGTTCTCATTTGTATACAACCATATACATTATAACACTCAAGGAATTGGTTCGCTGTTTGGCGCATTTGGACGAGCTGATTGGAGTAACCATCTGTTTGTAGAAGATGGTAAGGTGGTATTTTCAGCGCAAGAGCCGGAATATAAGGAAGCGATCAAATATTTCCATAAGTTCTTTGCTGACGGATTGTTCGATAAAGAAAGTCTGACTCAGGATAACTCCCAGTTGATAGGTAAAGCTGATCGTTTGGGCGGATTTTTCGCTTGGCTGCCCTTCAGTGTTGTTGGTGCAGAGTTAAGCGATAACTATGTGGCTGTTCCCGCTCTTGAGGGACCGAACGGAGATCGCGTCTGGAGAAAAGCCATGTGGAATAATATGGGTGTAAATCCGACTGCATTTTCCGTGACCAGTGTAAATGAACATCCGGAGCTGACTATGCGCTGGATCGACCTCCACTATCATCCGGACACATCCATCGAAGCCGGATGGGGGCCAATCGGTCTGACGCTGGTAGAGAAGGATGGTCAACTTGTTCTGAACGATCCGCCTGAAGGCATGACGATCGACGAGTACGTGTTTAAAAAGGCACCGGTGGAAGCGCCTTATGCGATCCAGGCTGACACTTACGGCAGCAGATTGGCTTTGACAGAAAAGGATAAAGAAAAAATTGACACGATCAAGGAAAATTATTTGCCATATATGACATCCGAGACGCTTCCGGGCATCTTGTATTCACCGGAAGAAAGCGAGCAAATCAAACTTCTTTCAACGGATATCAACAGTTATGTTATGGAATCCAGCGCAAGATGGATGCTTGAAGGAACGGTCGAGGAAGAATGGGATGAATATCTCAATAACCTGAAGAATATGGGACTCGATGATCTGCTTGCAGTACATCAACAAGCATACGACAGGTTCCTGAGTGCACAATAATATTACGAGAAACGTGCAACGTTTCAGCCTGAGGGCTCAGGCTGAAACGTTGTGTTATGGGGGCGAAACGTTATGGCAAGAATGATCCAGGATCTTTGTGGAAAATTATGGCAAATGGAAAAAATGCGTATCGGCCAGGGAGAACAGGAAGGATTTCATGTTTTGCCAGCTGAACGCCAAGGCACCATGTTCAGCTGGAATTTCGCTTCTGTTCCGGGGGATGTTTACACGGATTTGCAACGAGCGGGTGAGATCGAAGACCCGTATTTCGGGAGAAACATGCACAAGGCGAAGTGGGTTCAGGAATACGAATGGTGGTATGTTCGCCGGTTCAATGTGGACGAAGGAATGAAAGGAAAACGGATTTTCCTGGAATTTGAAGGTGTGGACTACAGCTGTACGGTATGGTTGAACGGTCATCAGTTGGGAAGCCATGAAGGGATGTTTTCTTCTTTTCGCTTTGAAGTAGGACACTTGTTGAATTATGACCATTGGGCGGGAGGCTCCAACCAGGTAGTTGTCAAACTGGATCCGCCTCCAAAGAATTTCCGAAATGTCGGTGGAAAGAAAGTCAATTTTTCGGGAGATTACTTCACCGGATTGATTCCTTTCGGCATTTGGCGGCCGGTTCGCCTGATCGCAACGGATGACGTAAAAATCGAACAGTTCCGGACAGAGTATAAAATCGGAGAGAAAGATGCGGTTGTCCAACTGCAAGTAGAAGTCAACAACATGACGGACAAACCGCAAACAGTCGGGATTCGGGCGGAATTGGAAGGTTATCAGTTTACAAGTGAATGCTTTGGTGCCATGGTCGAGAAAACCGTTAAACCCGGGATTCAGATCGTGGAATTGGATGTGGAAGTGAAAGATGCGAAATTGTGGTGGCCATGGGATTTGGGGAATCCGAATCTGTATACGTTGGATCTTACATTGCATCAGGAAGGAAAAGAAATCGACCGAATCAGCGATCGGATCGGGATTCGGGAAATTCGGATGGAGATGAATCCAGGTTTTACACCGGAAGAGTCGGAATATCCATGGACATTTTTCATCAACGGGAAACGGCATTTTCTGCGTTCCGCTTGTTGGGGAGGCCAGCCTTCTTTCTTGTATGGCCGGAACAATGACAAAAAATACGAACACCGTTTGCGACTCGTCAGAGAAGCGAACATCAACAATCTGCGGATATTCGGTTGGCATCCTCCGGAAATTCCGAAGTTTTACCGCCTATGTGATGAATTGGGCATTACCGTCTGGACGAATTTCACCTTTTCAACACAGGCGTTTTCGAATGAACCGTCTTTTGTGGAATCCGTTACGAAGGAATGTGCGGAAATTGTCAAACAACGCCGCAATCATCCCTCCAATATTTTCTGGATGGGTGGAGAAGAGGTGTTTTTTACCGATGCGCATGTGGAAAGCGGCAATCTGGAGTTGATGGAAGCTGTCGGAAAAGCGGTGGCCGAGCATACGTCCGTTCCTTATGGTCTGGCATCACCGTTGAGCAATGAGTTTGGTCAAAAAATGGGATTCAAGCCGAAAGAATCTCAACATGCCAACGAACATTATTACGGTGGCGGTAGACAATTGATGGAAGAATTCTACCCCTCCTTGGATTGTGCCATCATTCCGGAATTGACCGCAGCGTCAGCTCCTTCCATTGAAAGTCTGCGAAAATTTATTCCTGAAGATGAACTTTGGCCGCCAGGGCCGAGTTGGGGTTATCATTGGGCGGATATCGATATTTTACAGGGACTCAATATTGAGGTATTTGGCGACAAGCGAATGTCTTCACTTGAAGAATTCGTCGAGTCCACGCAGATCGCGCAAGGGACAGTGCTGCAATACGCCCTTGAACTCTATCGCAGACGCAAACCGAGGATGAGCGGTGTTTCGTTCTGTCACTTTATCACCCACTGGCCGGACATCAAGTGGGGAATCGTGGATTATTATGGCAAAAAGAAACTCAGTTACGATTATGTGAAACGCAGCTATCAACCGTTGTTGCCGAGCCTGGAATTTTCTCGCAGACGCTGGAAAGCCGGTGAATGGTTTGAAGGAAATATATGGGTTATCAATGATTATCATCACGCTTATGAAGATGTACAGATTGAATGGGAAGTGATCGACCATAAAGGACAGATTGTTGAGCGCGGAAGCGTGACAGCGGACGTTGAGCCCGATAGCTCTCGCGAATATGGAAAAATCAGATGGTTGATTGACATCGGCGCAACCGGTCATTTTGTCGTTCGCCTCAGCATCGTCAATCGGGAAAAAGCGATCTTATCGACGAATGAATATCAATTGTTAATCGGAGATCAGGCGAAAATCAAGCAAGTCATCATGGAACACCTTAACGAAAGTGCGAAACGCCGGGAAGAATATGGACATAGTTACTATCGGTATAACCCGGAATTGTGGGAGTTGGAGTAATCCAGTATTGGAATGTTCGTGATGTAACGAGAGTTATGATGTAACGGAGGTTATTTTGATTCCGGACGGCAGTGTTAGCCGAACGGCATCCCTATTTTCATTGCTCATGGAAATATCCACATCACCGGCTTGATATCTGTAATTGAAATAAAGAAAACCAGGAGGCATTCATCATGCGGATTGTGCAATTTCAACATCTGGGCGTCAAAAAATGCGGAATTGTGGAAGAAAATGGCATCCTGCCCTTGTCTGCTCGTTTAGATCAAGTGATCTCAGGTGAGGTTGATCTGGCGAAAGAAAGAGAAAAAAACAAGGGAAAAAAGATCGATGAAAAAGAGATCACTTACGAACCGTGTGTTCCTGTTGGCAAAAAAATCATTTGTGTCGGGCTAAATTACAAGAAACATGCTGAGGAAGCGAAAATGCCGGTTCCAGCGTATCCCGTTCTGTTTAACAAGTATTCAAACGGTTTAAGCGGGCATTTGGCGGAAATCCCGTTACCCGGATGTGCGGAAAAATTTGATTACGAAGCGGAACTTGGGGTTGTAATCGGGAAAAAAGCGAAAGATGTCCGTGAAGAAGAGGCGCTGAGTATCGTATTTGGTTATTGCAACGTCAATGATTTGTCTGCCCGTGATTTGCAAATGCGGACCGGTCAATGGATGCTTGGCAAAGTTTTGGATGGGTTTTGTCCGGTCGGCCCGTATCTGGTTACCGCCGACGAAGTGGGAGATCCGAATCAGTTGGAAATCAGCCTGAAACTCAATGGAGAAATCAGGCAATCTTCCAATACGAAAGACATGATATTCAGTGTACCTGAACTGATCAGTTACATATCCCGTTATATGACGTTGGAGCCGGGCGATCTCATCTTGACCGGAACACCTGAAGGCGTGATTGCCGGTTATCCGGAAGAACGACAAGTTTGGCTCAAACCGAACGACGAGGTAACGGTAGAAATCGAAAAACTGGGGGTTTTGAAGAATGTGATGAAAGGAGAATAGAAGATGCAAGCATTGGTAATCCCGAAACCGCATGAAATCAGATTGGACGACATCAAGCCTCAATCGATGGGACCGTACGATGTCAGGATAAAGTCCAAAGCGGTCGGGATATGCGGAACGGATCTGGAAATCCTGGAAGGGAAAGTTTCCGAGGAATACGTGACTTACCCTGTCGTTCCCGGCCATGAATGGAGCGGTGTTGTGGTTGAAACCGGAAGCGAAGTAAAGGGAATCAAACCGGGTGATCGTGTCGTCGCGGAAGGACTGATGTCTTGCGGAAGCTGTTCCATGTGCAGACAAGGACGAACCAATCTTTGTGAGGAATATGACCAACTGGGTTTTACCCGTCCCGGAGGTGGAGCAAGCCTGGTGACGGTGCCTGCCCGGCATGTTCATCGCATACCGGATCATCTCTCCTTTGAGGAAGCGGTGTTGGTGGAACCTGCCGCAACGGTGATGCGCGGTATCATGCGAACGCCCATCGAGCCGGGAATGAAAGTGGCGGTCATCGGACCGGGGACACTTGGCTTGTTAACGGTTCTGATGTTAAAGGTGCTCGGGGTTGATGAGATTTGCCTGATCGGACGAAATGGTTTGCAACTGGGTTTGGGGCGTGAACTCGGTGCTTCTTGTGTATTGAACAGCAAAGAAGATGATATCGACCAATGCGTAATGGATTGGACGAACGGCCAAGGGGTTGATGTCTCTTTTGAAACTTCCGGCAACGAGCAAGCCGTGAAAATGAGCATTGAGATGGTTCGTGCTGGCGGTCACGCTGTGTTGGAAGGTGTGGCCGGTGCCGGCAAACCGTTGGTATTGGAAAGTGACCATATCATGTTAAAAGATATCACGGTTCACGGTGTTTTTTCGTATACGATCAGTTCCTGGAGCAAAGTTTTGGATTGGCTTGCAACGGGTAAATTGAATATTTCTCCGCTCATCACACATCGTTTTTCCATTCGTGATTATGAAAAAGCTTTTCAGTCGCTAAGAAACAAAACGAGACCTACGGTAAAGATTGTGATGTTACATGAGGAGGAAACGATGTGAACGTCCTTCAAACAGTTGACGATGTCAGGAGGTTTTTGAAAGAACACAGATGGGTCGACAGGGCGGAAACCTGTGAAATTTACGAATTGAGCGGAGGCGTTTCCGGCAGGGTTTGGAAAATTGTTACGGAAACCGGGCGCTTGGTACTGAAGCAGGCGCTTCCAAAATTGAAAGTAAAGGATGCGTGGTTTTCAGATGTAAAACGTATCGAACGAGAGCAGCTGGCCATGTCTGCGGTCGGTCAAATTCTCGAGTCTAAACAGGTACCGAAGATCTTTCAGAGAGATCAGGAAAACCATGCTTATCTGATGACATGCGCACCCGAAGGTTCGGTTCCCTGGAAAGCACAATTGCTCGAAGGAAAGCTGGATCGAGAGACGGCAGCAGCGGTCGGCACGTTGTTGCGACAAATGCATGAAAAAAGCCGTACCATTTCAACATCCATCGTGGATGAACTAAAAGATCTGACGTATTTGAACGAATTGCGGATCGTTCCGTTTCACCACTCGATTGCCGCAAAATATCCGGAATTGGGTGATGCAATTGAGCGTTTGGAACATGAGTTGATAACTGAAAAAAAATGCTTTGTTCACGGTGACTTTTCACCTAAAAACATTCTTGTCGCCAAAGATAGCCAATTGATTTTGTTGGATTTTGAAGCCGGACACTGGGGGAATCCGGTCTTTGATCTTGCTTTTTGTACCGGGCACCTTTTGTTGAAAGCTTTTGTGTCGGATCAGAAAGACGACATGTTACATTTAATCAAAGCTTTTCTCGATGCTTACGGAGAATGGCCGAACAGTTTCATGAGACATCTCGGCCTCATGTTGTTGGCCAGAATTGACGGTCAATCTCGGGTTGAATATGTAAAAGAACCCGATTTGAAACATCAAATTCGGCGGATCGGGAAGCAGTGGGTATCGGATCAAAGTGAAATTCATCCATTTGAGACTATGGCGAATGCTTTGAGGTGAAAAGAATCGTATGGGCAAAATTAAACAGGTTGTCGGGCGTGAGATTCTCGATTCCCGTGGATATCCAACCATTGAAGTGGATATCACATTGGAGAGTGGCCATAAAGGCCGCATGATGGTTCCGTCCGGCGCATCCACCGGGAAATTTGAAGCATGGGAGCTTCGTGACCAGGACCCATCCCGATTTCGCGGGAAAGGGGTCAGCAAAGCGGTTGCGCATGTGAATCATGATATCGCAAAAGCGGTCACGGGGCTTGACGCCGCAGACCATGAACGGATTGATCGCACTTTGATCGAATTGGACGGAACGAAAAACAAATCCAGACTTGGCGCTAACGCGATCCTCGGCGTTTCTTTTGCAGCGGCACACGCAGAAGCGTCGGAGCGAGGTCTGCCGCTCTATCAATATCTGGCGGATCGCTTTGGCGACTTGAATGCACAACCTTCGCTGCCACTGCCAATGGTCAATATCATCAGCGGCGGATTGCATGCTGGAAAAAATATCGACATACAAGATTTTTTAATCATGCCAGTAGGCGCAAAGAGCTATCCGGAAGCTTTACAGATGATCTCGGATGTGTATTTCAAAACGCAGGAAATTCTTGCTGCCAAAGGTTATCAATCACGTCTGTTGGCTGATGAAGGAGGGTTTGGACCGCATTTGACCTCCAATGAAGAAGCGTTGGATATTCTTTGCGAGTCGGTGCAGAGCGCAGGATACAAACGGAAAGATGAAGTAGCTTTTGCCCTGGATGTGGCTTCTTCCCATTTTTATGACGAGTCATCCGGAACATATCGGTTAGGTGCGGACAAACAGGAACTGACTTCGGAGCAAATGATCGAAAAATTGGAAAATTGGGTGGAGAAATATCCGATTCTCTCCATTGAAGACGGTCTGGCAGAGGAAGACTGGGCAGGATGGACACGGCTGACCGAACGTCTCGGCGACAAAGTGCAACTCGTGGGAGACGATTTGTTCACCACCAATCCGCAGCGAATTCAAAAAGGGATTGCGTTAAAAGCAGGAAATGCCGTTTTGGTGAAAATGAATCAGATCGGTTCGCTGACGGAAACGGTGGCGGCAGTGAAGCTGGCCAAAGAAGCCGGTCTTCTGACGGTGATTTCGGCCCGGTCGGGGGAAACGGAAGATTGTACGCTGGCTGACCTTGCAGTCGGATTAAATGGCGGCCAAATTAAAATCGGTTCGATTGCCGGTTCGTCACGTACAGCGAAATACAACCAATTATGGAGAATCCATCACGAATTGAATGGTCGTTTCACCGGGAAACGGGCGTTTCACGGGAGGTTTCATCAATGAAAATCACAGATATGGAACTTTTTTTAATCGAACCGAGATGGCTTTTCCTGAAAATCAGTACAGATGAAGGAATCGCGGGTTGGGGTGAACCTGTTCTGGAAGGAAGAGCCGCGACCACAAAAGCGGCTGTTGAAGAACTGAAAAGTTATTTGATCGGAAAAAATCCGTTGAAGATCGAGGATCACTTTCAGGTTTTGTACCGGGGCGGCTTTTATCGCGGAGGGCCTGTATTGATGAGTGCTTTGTCGGGAATTGAACAAGCCCTGTGGGATATTAAAGGGAAATATTTCAAAGCACCAGTCTATGAATTGCTTGGCGGTGCGGTTCGAGACAAGGTGAAAGTTTACGGTTGGATCGGCGGAGATCGTCCGAGCGAAGCGGATCTTTCGTCGCAGGCGAAAAAACAGATTCAATCCGGTTATCAAGCTGTCAAAATGAATGCGACAGAGCAACTGAATTATATCGATTCATATAAAAAGATTGACCAGGTATTAAAACGTGTACAAACCGTACGGGAAGCAGTCGGTCCCGACATTGGTATTGCGCTTGACTTTCATGGTCGCGTCCACAAAACGATGGCGAAAATCCTGGTGAAAGAATTGGAACCGTTCAGGTTGATGTTTATTGAGGAACCCGTATTGCCGGAACATCAAGAGGCGTTAAGAGAAATTGCCAGAATGACGACGATCCCGATCGCTACCGGTGAGCGAATGTATACGCGGTGGGGGTTCAAAGAACTGTTGCAGCAAGGATATGTTGATATTATTCAACCGGATTTGTCCCACGCTGGCGGCATATTCGAAACGAGGAAGATTTCCGCGATGGCGGAAGCGTATGACATCGCGGTTGCGCCGCATTGCCCGTTAGGCCCGATCGCGCTCGCTTCATGCTTTCAACATAACATCTGCACACCAAACTTTGTCATTCAGGAACAAAGCCTGGGCATCCACTACAATTTTGATGTAGATCTGTTGGATTACTTGAAAAATCCTGGAGTATTTTCATATCAAACGGGTTTTGTCGAGCTGCCGACAGCGCCTGGATTGGGAATTGAAGTGAATGAGGAAAAAGTGAGAGAAGCAGCGAAAAAAGGGCACGATTGGCATGCTCCGATATGGCGACATGAAGACGGCTCTTATGCAGAGTGGTAATGGACGTGAGCATCATTGCAACTCAAGCCTTTTGCTTGTAAAAGGGAGGATAGACGAGCGTCCATGGTAAAGGAAACGATGTGTGCATTGGTTTATGAAGGCCCACGAGAGTTGAACATGCGGCAAGTTCCTGTGCCAAGGCCAGAAAAAGGTGAAGTATTGGTTCGTGTTCAAAAAGTGGGCATTTGCGGTTCCGAATTGAGCGGTTACCTGGGACAAAATTCCCTGCGAAAACCGCCGCTTGTGATGGGGCATGAATTTGCGGGCAGGATCGCCGAGATTGGTGAGGGTGTCACTGCATTTCAAGTTGGCGATCGTGTGACCGCCAATCCGTTGGTATCGTGCGGAAAGTGTCTGGATTGCCAGTCCGGATACGCCAATCTTTGCGAGAAACGAGTATTGATCGGCGCGGGAATGCCGGGGGCGTTTGCGGAATATGTGCGGGTGCCATCTGGTAACGTACTGCCGCTTGAGGAAAACGTGCCGATGGATGACGGCGCATTAACTGAACCATTCGCTTGCGCGGTTCGAATCGCGGCTCTGGCGGAATTGAAACCGTATGATTCGTTATTGATCATTGGAGCAGGGCCGATCGGTTTGCTGACGTTGCGGGTCGCGCAGCTCTATGGCGTGAATCGTGTTGTCGTAATGGATTTGAATGAAGACCGTTTGTCCATCGTGAAGGCCATGGGAGGGATACCGGCAGCTAACGCGGAACAACTGAAGAAACAAATACCGGTTCGCGGCTTCAGGAAATCCGTGGATGCGGTCGGGCTGGAAGTGACCCGTCAGCAATGTGTCGAATACACGCGACCGGGAGGAACAGTCGTTTTTTCCGGACTTCATCATGCCGACAGTCAATTACCCATCAATTCCTTTATACGCAACGAATTGACGTTTCGCGGGTCGTTCGGATACACGCCTGCAGATTTCCACTTCGCATTAAAATGGATTTCAGAGAAAGGTCTTCAACTCGATCAATGGATGGAAAAGGTACCGCTTGAAGAAGGTAAAGCTTGTTTTGAGAAATTGTTGTCCGATCCCGGACCTGTAGCCAAATTTATACTGGAAGTTGAGCCTGAATCATCATTTGGCGAGTGAAAGAGGAGGATCAAGATGCGCGGCATACCATTTAATATCGGTTGGAAATTTTTTTTGGGCGAGCCGGAAGCGCCCCATTTGACCGCGACGAACGATGCGGATTGGAGAACCGTTTCCCTTCCGCACGACTGGAGTGTGGAACTGTCTTTTGATCAAGAGAAAGGAGAAGCTTGTACAGGATATTTGCCGGGGGGAATCGCCTGGTACCGCAAACATTTTGTAACCGACGAGAACATGGCGGGTAAGAAAATCTACCTTCATTTTGACGGTATTTACAATCGAGCCAGTGTCTATTGCAATGGGAAATTACTCCGGTTCCATCCTTACGGCTATTCTCCGTTTGTTGTTGACATCACGGATTTTTTGAACCCGGTTCATGAGGATAATGTCATTGCGGTTAAAGTGGATCATTCCCGATATGCGGACAGCCGCTGGTACACAGGATCCGGTATTTATCGGAAAGTGTCTATGCATATTTTACCAAAACTCCACATTCCGGTTTGGGGAACGTTCTATTCAACGCCGGTTGTCCGTGACGATCATGCGATAGTCAAAGGACAGATCACGGTCACCAACGCTTCGGATCAAGATCAGAACTTCGATTTGATTGGAAAGATCTTTGATCCACACGGCAATCAAGTTGCATCGCAATCCATCACATACCGCATTGGCCCGAATGAACATGATGAGATCTGCATGGAATTTACCGTTCCATATCCCAAACGGTGGGATATCCACCAACCCAACATGTATCGTGCGGAAGTTGACATTATCGTTGGTGGTGAAGTGATTCAACGCGAGAAAACTTCCTTTGGTATAAGAGACTTTTATTTTGATAAAGATAAAGGGTTCTTTCTCAACGGCCGGCGCACGTTGATCAAAGGGGTTTGCCTGCATCATGACGCGGGTTTGGTCGGTGCAGCGGTGCCTGGAGATGTCTGGCGAAGAAGGTTGGAATTGTTGAAGGACATGGGCTGCAATGCGATCCGGACCGCGCACAATCCGGTGTCGGAAGACTTTCTGGATTTGTGTGACGAAATGGGTTTTTTGGTTCAGGAAGAATTTTTTGACGAATGGGATAATCCAAAAGACAAGCGGAAAAACGGAGAAGAAAAATTTGTGGACTATATTACGAGGGGACATGCCGAATTTTTCCGCGAATATGCGAAGGAAGATTTGCAAAATACGGTTCGAAGAGACCGGAATCATCCATGTATTATCCAATGGAGCATTGGTAACGAAATTGAGTGGACGTATCCCAAATACAACGAGGCAACCGGGTATTTCGGCATGAACGCCAGCGGCAACTATTTCTGGACCTTGCCGCCTAACAGCAAAGAGCAAATCCGGGAAAATATCCGAAAAATTCCCGAAGACGGGTACGATATCGGCAAAACCGCCAAAAAACTCGCGGATTGGACCAGGGAACTGGATACGACAAGGCCGGTTACCGCCAATTGCATTCTGCCAAGTGCCAGTTACGAATCCGGCTACATCGATGCATTGGATATGGTAGGTTACAGTTACAGAAGAGTCATTTATGATTATGGGCATGAACATTACCCCGATAAACCGATCATGGGGACAGAAAATGTCGGACAATGGCATGAATGGAAGGCGGTTCTGGAAAGAGAATTTGTTGCCGGCACCTTTATTTGGACAGGGATTGACCATTTGGGCGAAGCTTCGGTTCAGAAACCGTGGCCGCGCAAAAGTTCCAATGTTGGATTGATTGACCTGGCTGGCTTTCCCAAACCGGCATTCCATATGTTCAAGAGCTTATGGAGCGATGAACCTCACATTCATATGGTTACACAGCAACTGGAAAAATCGCTGTATGAACTGCGTGACGGGGATTTGCAGGAAAAAGAAGAGGGGGCTTGGCAACGAAGGCTTTGGTTCTGGCACGATGTGAATCATCACTGGAATTATCGCGCGGGAGAGCAGATTGTTGTCGAAGTTTATTCGAATTGTGATGAAGTCTCTCTATATTTAAACCATTCCCTGGTCGGGACTCGTTATCTTCATGAATTTGAAGACCGTATCTATAAATGGCTTGTACCTTTTCAGCCAGGGGAATTGAAGGCCGTCGGGAAGAAAGACGGTAAAACGGTTCAAACAGCGATATATACAGTCGGTTCAATTCATGGCATTGCGCTGCAAACGGATAAAGATAGCGTCAAGGCGGATCTGGACAGCGTCGTACATGTGACGGCTCAATTTGTAGACGAACAAGGTTTTGCGATCACCAATCAGGAAGAGCGAATCGATTTTGAAGTAGACGGGCCCTGCCGAATTCTCGGCGTTGACAACGGAAGTCCCGACAGTGTGGAAGATTATCAAAAAAATCATGTCACCACCCATCTTGGAAGATGTTTGATGATTCTACAAGGAACAGCACCTGGAACGATCACCATTCGAGCCCGAAACATCCGAACCAATGTGGTGTCCAACGAATGTCAAGTTAAAGTGATTCCGTCATCAGTGGATTTATGTCCCTGACCGGACATTTCAAACTTGAATCATATTTCATTTTTGGGATGGGGTATTGCGCTGCGATACAGGCGTGATGCCCTTTTTTTTATTTGATATCAATAGCGTTGCATAAACATTGCTTTTCTATCGTTTATAGAATTTTCTGAAAACGGACCTGCCGCCGTATAGGCTAAAAAGTTAAGGGGGCTATGCATGCAAGGCAGTCATTGTCCATTTGGTAATATCTAGGATTTCAAGGTGCTGATTACCTTTTCTTGCTTTGCGTTGCCTTAGCTCTTCACGACCTTCTGCCGACCTTTCGAAGTGCGTGCTGGTTTTCGAAATACAGCCGCTTTGAAAACTTCCCACGACTTGGTGAGATTGGATTTTAGTAGTCGGCTTAGATCAAGCAGCGACTTAGTTGTCGAGAGCTCCAGTTTCATCAGGAGCAGAAGGCAGTAACTAATCAGGCAAATCAGGATCTGGTTCCATACGGCGTTTTCATCTTCACCGTAGAATCGCGTCAACTTTAGATGCTGCTTCAACCATCGGAAGAAGGTTTCAATCTTCCAGCGATTGCGGTACAAGTCGCCGATTTCTTCAGCGGTCAGATCGAATCGGTTCGTTATGATTCGGATGGGATTTCCTTTTAAATCGACGGTTTCGATGAGGCGAAGAACATGCTTCATCTGTTTGGCCCCTTTGCCGATCTTCACCATGCGATCCCGAGTCATGACCGAGCCTTCCGTTGTTGGAAATTCATCCATCACTTCGACAATAGCATTGTCCTTCAACCGAGTAACGAAGAAGACCCCATCCCAGCAGTACTGGTCGTATTTCTCGTAGTCCACGTAGCCGCGGTCAAATACATAAGTAGCGCCGGTTTCATCGATGAGTGCATCCATTTGGGTGCGATCTGACGGCTTGGCCGGAGTGAGCACGGCCTTCTCCGGATAGACCGTATCCGGATCACAGAAGGTCACGCGTAAGTGGAGTTTCACGCCGGCTTTCGTTTTCCGGTACGTTGCCCACTTGTACTTGCTAAGACACAGACTCATGGTCGTGGAATCCAGCAGTTTAACCGTACCGACTCGCCCAGCGGCAGGCGTGCAAATGCGAGTGACCTGAGCGACCAGATCGACAAATAGCTGCTGTAAAAGTTCCGGCGACAGCTTGTTGTTCTTCCTGGAAAGCTGCGAAATACTGATGGAGGTGATGCCGAGTTCTTTCTGGAAGGCTTCGTTATTCTCAATTTCGGTGACAATGTCCCGCAAAGCCTTGCGCTGATTCAGCTGAGCGTCCATGAAGATGAGAAGGTACGCTAGAGTGGTAAGCTTCTTCACATACTTGTCTTCGCCGGTTTCTGTGGTCCAGTCGGAAATTATTTTTGCATTTAAGGGTGCAACCCATTTACCAAATGACGAAAGTAGTGTATCCTTGTCCATGGTGATCTCCTATGATTAGGGATTTGGACAGGACTACCTGCTACCCTAATTATGGAGATTTTTTCTTGCAATGGACGTCTTGAATTTAACATTTTTAGCACAATTTAGAATAACAGAGAAGGGTTCAAATTTAATCATGAAATCGGAAAGTAACCT